>JAGWBK010000040.1:0-38851 GCA_021295915.1 Dehalococcoidia bacterium | reverse complement strand
AGACGCGGATCACCTTGAGGGCCTCGAAGATCTCACTGGCGATCTCGTCGAAGCCGACCTCTTCTTCGGCGCTGGTCATTATCACCGGGTAGCGATCTCCGAACGCGGCCTCGAGGTACTCGTACTGGTCGAGCGCGCCGGGGATGTCGGCCTTGTTGCCGACGATGATGGTGGGCTTGTCCAGCCACTCGTTGCGGCTGTCAGGCCAGTTGTCTCTGCCCAACATGCTGAAGTTCCACTCGCCCAGCGAAGTAAAGACATCGTCGGCCTGGGATACGGCGTCCATGGACATGTCGACCACTACGACGAAGACGTCGGTGTTCCTGAGCAGGCCATACAGGCGGCCCTGTGTGGACGGGTTGGAGATCGGGGGCGTGTCCACGAACTGGATGCGGACGTCTTCGTAGTTCAGCATCCCTGGAACGGGCTCCTGGGTGCTGAGCTCGTAGGCGCCTACCCTGCTTCTCGCGCCGGTCGAGCGGTTCAGCAAAAGGGATTTACCGGTGTTGGTCGGGCCGATCAGCGTGGCCCTTCCTCCGCCCTCCTTGGGCATGGAGAAGGGTTCGGTCCTGCCGCTGCTGGGACCCTTCGCCGACGCGCCTTCCAACTCGCCCATCAGCTTCGACAGCCGCGAGCGCAGCTGGGCCTTCAGGTGGTCGGTGCCCTTGTGCTTGGGCATGATCGCGAGCATCTCCTGGAGCGCGGCGATCTTTGCCTGCACCGTCCTGGCCTGTCTGAACCTGTCCTCGGCCTCTCTATATTGAGGAGGTACATTAGTGGGCATTGCTGCAACCTCCTGTTTTCTACTAGTGGTCTCCCACTGGGTTGGGGGACTGGGTGCTCAACTTCTTGCTGCTGGCTGTACTAGTCTGGTGTGCGGGGTTTCACCCTCACCCTAGCCCTCTCCCTGAGGGAGAGGGGATACTTTCGCTCCCAAACTGGAGTTTCTCAGCTACGGCCGAAACCGCCTGATGTTGTTCTTCCGGCGGCGAAGTCGGCGGTGGCCTGGTCTATCTCGCGGGGCCACTCTCGCTTGAGGTCGTCGCGGACGTTGATCGTCAGCTTGTCGAGTCCGTCGATGTGCATCTCGATCACGTCGCCATCCTGCATCGCGCCGAGGCCCTGGTGGTTGGTGCCTGTCGCAAGGATGTCGCCGGGCTCGAGAGTCGTGATGCCGCTCGCCCACTCGATGCAGCGGGCGATGTTGTAGGCCATGTCGCTCGTGGAGAAATCCTGTCGCAGCCTGCCGTTCACCCACAGGCGAACGTTGACGTTCTGAGGGTCGTCGACCTCGTCGGCCGTCACCAGGCACGGTCCGACCGGGCCGAAGGTGTCCCAGGACTTGCCCTGGAAGAAGCTGTTTCCTCCCACACCTCGCGCCGAGCCGTCGATGAAGTTCACGTAACCGAATATATATTGATATGCGTCTGCGGCGTCGACGTTCTTGACCTCGGTGCCGATCACGACGCCAAGCTCGGCCTCGTGGTGGAAGATGGCCGCGGGTGCGTCGGGAAGGACGAGCGTGTCGCCGTCGCCGATGATCGAGTTCGAGGACTTGAGGAAAGCGTTGATCGGCGCAGGCGCCTCGCGCGCTCCGTGCTCCATGTAGTTCGCAGCCATGGCGACGATCTGCGTGGGCTTGGGCAGCGGCGAGCGCAGGCGGACGTCGGAGCGGTCTACTCCATCGGACGAGGAGACCAGGGCTTCTATACTGCCCTTCAGGGAATCGAAGTTGGCGATGATGCCGGACATAAGCTCCTGCGGCGACATGTGGGGGATGTCGCTCACGGCGGAAGAGATGTCCACAACGCGGTTGCCGTCGAGCACGCCGGGGACGAAGTCGTTGAACATTACTAGTTTCATTGAATTACCGTCCTGCGGTTTTCAGTTTGTTTTTCAGTGGGTTGGGTGCCTGTGGCCTGGTAGTTTGGGGGCGGGGCTTTTCACCCTCACCCTAGCCCTCTCCCCCGTATCAAGTACGGGGCAGGCTCTAAGGGAGAGGGAACCTGTGGATTCCCGCTTTCGCGGGAATGACGGTTTGGCGAAATTGGTTGTCGGGGCCAGTCAGCATCATCATGCCACGCTATGCTAATCGCTGGCGGCGGCTTCTCTTGCCTCTTTTTCGAGGCGGGTCTCGCGGGGCCACTCTCGGTGGAGGTCGTCCTGCACGTTGAGGTGTAGGACTCCCAGGCCCTCTACCTCCATCTCTATGGTGTCGCCGTCGTGCAACGGACCCAGGCCTCGATGATTCGTGCCGGTGGCGACAACGTCGCCGGGGTCGAGCGTCGTTACGTCAGACGCGAACTCGATCACTCTTGGGATCTTGTGTGCCATGTCGTCGGTGTTGAAATCCTGCCTGAGCACGCCGCTGACGGACAGCTTGATCGCGAGGTTCTGGGGATTCTCGATCTCGTCGGCGGTCACCAGGAACGGGCCAAGCGGGGCCGACGTGTGCGGCGACTTGGTGGGGAAGAAGCTGTCCATTGCAGGCGCGCCGAGTCCCCTCGAGGAGACGTCGATGAAGTTCATGTAGCCGAACACGTACTCTTCCCAGTCTTCGGCGCTGACCTTGGAGGCGCGCTTGCCTATAACGAGGCCAAGCTCGGCTTCGTGCTCGAAGATAGTCGCTGGTTCTTTGTTGAGCACGACAGTGTCGCCGTCGCTGACAACGGCTTTCGGGGATTTCAGAAAAGCGTTGATGGGCGCGGGCTCGTCGCGAGTGCCATCTTCCATGTAGTTGACGGCCATGCACACGAGCTTGCCGGGCTTTGGAGTCGGAGGCCTGAGCTGGACACTGTCCAGCGGTACGCCGTCGGAGGACGCGGCGGCCTCTTCTATACGTGGCCTGTACTCGTCGAACCGCTCGATAAGTCCGTTGATCAGGTGATGCGGGCCCAGGTGTGGGATGTCGGCCACGACGCCTGACACGTCCTTGACGCGGTCGCCTTCAACCACGCCTAGTTTGAAGTCGTCAAAGAACACTAGCTTCATCGGGGAACCCCTCCTAAAAGTACTCGAATAACAGCGTGGCCGCCTGTCGGGTCATGGTCTGCGCTGATTGTATCAGAGGCGCGAGGCGTTTGAGGGACGGCATTCTACAGCTGCCAGATGAGAGCTTCACGCTCGCCCTTGTATCAAGTGTGGGGGTGGTCCTGAGGGAGCTAAGGAGGTGGGAATTCGCACTTTTCACCCTCACCCCAGCCCTCTCCCCCGGGAGAGGGGGTCCGTTGGCTGGTAACCAGGCCTGTCTGAACACCCTTACCTGCTCCTTGCAGTCCCGGTAGAGGGACTGTCGAAGTCTGAGAGTTGGGGCCGTACGTTTGACCTAAACGGTAGTATTTCTATATATTGGCTTGCGAGCGTTCACTTACAAATTAGGGATAGTGTGGACTTGGCGAGATGGTTATGCGGGTGCGGCGCCCCACGGATGTCAGGAGGCGCGAGTTCATCGAGGCTGCACGAGTGGTCATAACGGACCACGGGATGCAGGCGCTTACCATCGGCAGCCTGGCCCGCGCAGTCGGTGTCAGCGAAGGTGCGATCTACCGCCACTTCAAGGGCAAGAAGCAGATCATCGCCGGGTTGATCGAAGACATCGACCTCAGGCTGAACCGAAGAATCGATCTTATCGACGGCGACCCGGACGCTGGCCTGAGGCGCCTGGAGGAGGTGCTGAAGGACAACGTCGCACCGTCCACGGTGACCGGTGTCTCGTTCATGGTGATAGCCGAAGTGCTGATGAACGGTGACGCCGAACTGAGAAGGCTGATGCAAACGGCCATAGACAGGCACCTGTCGATGATCGAGGCGCAGCTGAGCGTCGGCGTTCATAAGGAAGAGGTCCGGAAGGACATCGATCTGAAGGCGGCTTCAGTTCAGTTCTACGGGTTGATCCAGGCGGTGAATACGCTCAACCACTTCGGAGACGAGGACTATCCAGTCGGCGAAAGCTCCAGCCTGTGGAGCATATTCAGAAACGGGGTTTCGACAGAGCAGGCATGACATGCGCTGAATTGCGCGTTCAGGCCGGCTCGGCATACAGATAGACAATCGGGACTCGGACCAGAAAGGTCCATAGCTAAGGAGGATATCCACGATGAAGTTACCCTTTTGTACATTCAAACTGAAGCACCTGGCAGTATTCGGGCTAGCCATTGCGCTGATCGTCGCGCTGGCGTGCTCGAGTGATCCGGCCCCAGCGCCGGCGATCGACGAGCAGCAGCTTCGCAGCATCGTCGCAGATGCAGTAACGCAGGCACAGCCGGCAGCACAGCCACAGGTCTCTGCAGAGGAGATCCAGTCGATGGTGCAGGCAGCCGTCGGAAGCGTCCAGATGCCTGACCTTCCCGAGCAGGTCTCGGCCAGCGAGATCCAGGCTATGGTGGAGAGTGCCGTGGCTGGCGCCGCTTCTGAGGGCGCAAGCCCTGAGCAGATCCAGGCGATGGTCGAGAGCGCAGTGATGGCCGCGACAGCGGACGCAGTCACCGGCGCAGACGTCCAGTCGGCGATCTCGATGGCGGTCAGCGAGTCGCAGGCCGGCATGATGACCACTGAGGACGTTCAGTCCGCGGTCATGAAGGCGACCGAGGGCCAGATAACCGCCGAGCAGGTGCAGGCCATCGTCGACAGGGCCGTTGCAACGCCCGAGCCCGCCATGGGAATGATGGGTGACAAGCCCACACAGGGCGGCTCCATCAGATTCGGGATGATCGCGTTCAACTCGCTCGACCCGATGCTCGCGGGACTGGCGCAGGCAGAAGCGCCTTACGGTGAGCTGACACACGACAGCATCACCATGTACTGGTACGACGGCGAAGTGACGCCATGGGCCGTGGAGTCCTGGTCGTCCACCGCAGACCTGTCCCAGTACACGTTCAAGGTACGCGAGGGAATCAGATTCCACAGCGGCGATCCGGTAACGTCTGCCGACATCAAGTACACGCTTGACCGGATACGGCACCCGGACTCACCCTCACCACATAGGGACAACATCAACTACATCGACACCATCACGACGCCTGACGACCTGACGGTTGTACTCGACCTCGGCGATCCGAACGCGTTCCTGATGGGCGACATGACTGACTACCATGGCCGAATCGTCCCGAACGGAGTCTCAAGCGAAGAGATCGCATCCGCCGAATACGGTTCCGGACCATACACACTCGGGGAGCATAACCCGACTGTCCGATCAGTCATGGACCGCAACCCGGACTACTGGCGTGAAGGCAGACCTCATGCCGACCAGATGGTCTTCTTCTACATGCCCGAGCAGGTCACCCGCATCGAGGCTCTGAAGACAGGCGCGATCGACGTAGTGCTCTCGCCAGCCTTCGAGTCGCTGGGTGCGCTGGCAGGAAACCCTGACGTGCGCATCGCGACCACACCGTCCGCCGGTGTCGTCGTAATCGACATGCACACCAGCTACGCCCACGTCCAGGGCAACGACGACCACGCAGCCGTTCAGGGCGCAAATGACTCGATCTTCTCGAACAAGAACCTGCGCAAGGCGCTGCAGTACGCCGTGGACCGCGACTTCGTTGCTGAGGCAGCGCTGTTCGGTCGGGGCTCACCGGCCAACGACCACCCCGTCGGCATCAACGACCAGTACTACTGGGACGAGCAGCCGATTATCAAGCAGGACCTCATGAAGGCCAGGGAGTACCTCGAAGCTGCCGGATACGGTGACGGAGTCGAGATCAACCTGGACACCTCGGACTTCAGCCAGATGCTGGATACGGCAGAGGCGTTCAAGGAGTCTGTAGAGGCGGCCGACATCGGGATCAGCGTCAACATCACGGCGCACGACTCTTCAGCTTACTGGACAGCGCAGTGGATGAACCCCTGCTGCCCGTTCGTGACCAGCGCGTGGGGCGCTCGGCCGGCCAATGCAGCCATAAGCGTACAGCTCAGGGGCAGCGGCGTCTGGAACGAGTCGTACTACAACAACGCGCGACTGGACGAACTCCTGGACCTCGCTTCCAGCGAGGCTGACTTCCAGACCCGCAAGGACTACTTCCAGGAGATGCAGGAGATCCTGATCGAGGACGTACCAGTGCTGTACCTCGCGTACACACCGGTTATGTATGCACACCGCGCGAACATCAATGGCGTACAGGCGCATGCCGCCCTCGCCCACTGGCTGTTCGAAGAGTGGTGGGTGTCTGAGAACTAGGCCCGGTTGACCAACGTAGGGGCGGTTCGCGAACCGCCCCTACACCTCATAGAAATATGCAAGGCGTCCATAAGGGACGCCCCTACGGATATAAATGGCAAGATTTCTAATAGTCAGACTCTCTCTCATCGTGGTGACACTGCTCGCCGTGTCAGTGGCGATCTTCGCGCTGATCGAAGCAGTGCCCGGCGATGCCGCGTCGGTCATGCAGGCAGCCTCCGCAACCTGCGGGCGCAGATGGGCCTCGACCGTCCGCCACACATCAGGTACCTGGACTGGATCTGGGACGCGGTGCGCGGCGATCTCGGTCAGTCAGCGAAGTCCAACGCTTCGATATCGGAGATCATGGGCGAACGGCTGGCCCATTCCGCGCTGCTCGCGGTGCTCGCCTTCGTCATCGCCGTCCCACTTGGGCTGGTGATGGGTGTCTGGGTAGGAACACGTGCCGATACTAAAATGGACCGGTTCCTCACCATGGGAGGGCTCGTCACGATTTCTCTGCCGGAGTTCGTGACGGGGGTGGTGATGATACTGATACTGTCATCGACCCTCGGATGGCTGCCATCGTCCAGCATCATGATGCCGGGCGAGTCTGTCATCGGAAACCCAAAGGTGCTGGTAATGCCAGTGCTTACGGTCACCGGGGCGCTGTTCGCGCCAACGTGATCGAGGTGATGGAGAGCAACTACGTCCGCACCGCGATTCTCAAGGGACTGCCCATGAGGACCGTGGTGGTCAGGCACGTACTCCGCAATGCGTTGCTTCCCACGATAACCGTCATCGCTAACAACGTGGGCTGGATGTTCGGCGGTCTCATCATCATCGAGAACCTGTTCGCATATCCCGGCATGGGAAGCCTGCTAATACAGGCTATCGACACCCGCGACATAAGGATGCTCCAGTCAACCGCGCTGATAATTGCGTCAGTGTACGCATTCAGCAACCTGGCCGCCGACCTGGCATACGGCGCGCTCAATCCCAGAGTGAGGCTGTCCTGATGGCGACGATTCGATCGGAGGCATACGCACCCACTGGGGTAGCGAAGGTATGGCACGCAGTTATCGCCTTCTTCACGCTGGTCCTCCGCACCAACACTGGGCGGATCGGGCTGGCGGTGGTGGGCATTCACGTTGTGCTGGCGTTGATCGGGCCGTGGATCACGCCTTTTCCTCCAACCGAGTACCACATCCAGGACCAGTACAGCTCGCCCACCTCGACATACTGGCTGGGCACCGACGAGAAGGGACGAGACATCTTCAGCAGGGTGCTGGCCGGAGCGCGCTCCATAATCTGGATAGCGACTGCGGGCACCATCCTCGGCGTCACCTTCGGAACAATTGTGGGAGTGACCAGTGGCTACCTGGGAGGCCGGATAGACCAGGTCATCATGCGAATAGTGGACTGGTTCCTGGCGATCCCGTCGCTTCTGCTGGCGATCCTGGTAATCAACATGGCTACCCAGCGGTTCAGAAGCGTCGATGAGTCATTCATCATCATCGGCATCATTGGCATATCGTTCATGCCCAACAACAGCCGTGTCATCAGGAGCGCGACCCTTGCGATCAAGCCGCTGGAGTTCGTTCAGAGCGCACGTCTAAGGGGTGAGCCGACGCTGTATATCATGTTCCGCGAGGTGCTCCCGAACGTGCTTCCGGTGGTTGGCGTGGAGGCGACGATACGGCTGAGTTTCGCGCTGCTGCTTACCGCGGGACTCGGATTCCTGGGACTGGGCGTGCAGCCGCCTGAGCCTGACTGGGGAAAGATGGTCAGCGAGAACGCCATCATCCTCGACGTCGCCCCGCTGGCGTCGCTTGCGCCGGGTATCGCTATGGCGTCACTGGTGGTCGGTATCAACCTGCTTGCGGACGGCATTCGCCAGGCGCAGAACCTGCCTGAGACCGGAGACAGATAGCCAATGACCCAGGCGCTTCAGCAAGACGCTCCGCTCATGCAGGTCGAAGACCTTGCAGTGACCTTCTACAGTCCAAACGGCACGTTCCGCGCGGTCAGGGATGCATCCCTGGAAATCGCGAGGGGCGAGGTGGTGGGACTGGTTGGCGAGTCCGGCTGCGGCAAGTCGACCGTGGCATTCGCGATGATGGGCTACCTGCCAGGGACGGCCGAGGTCGAAGGGGCCGTGCGATTCGAGGGTGTCGACATCACGACGCTGTCGACGTCGGAGCTCATGGAGCTGCGGGGCAACCGCATCGCTATGGTGTACCAGGACCCCGTTACCTCGCTCAACCCGTCGATGCGGGTCGGCCCGCAGGTCGAAGAGGTGCTGCTGCGGCACCTGGATATCGACTCCGACGCCGCATGGGCCAGGAGCGTGGAGCTGTTCGAGAGCGTCGGCCTTGCCGACCCGGACCGTATCGGCAGGCGCTACCCGCACGAGCTCAGCGGCGGACAGCAACAGCGAGTTGTCATCGCCATGGCGCTGGCCTGCGACCCACATCTGCTGATAATGGACGAGCCGACGACCGGACTCGATGTGACCACCGAGGCCACCATCCTGGACCTGATCGTCGAGCTGAAGGACCGTGTCAACGCGGGCATCCTGTTCGTCAGCCACAACCTTGGAGTGATCGCGCGGGTCGCCGACCGGGTCGCCGTTATGTATGCCGGCGAGATCGTCGAGCAGGCGCCGGTGCGGGAGCTGTTCAAGAACCCGAGTCACCCCTACACTGCCGGGCTGCTCTCGTGCGTACCACAGCCTCCGGGCGACGACGGAATCGAACGCCAGCTCAGCAGCATCCCCGGAACCGTGTTCGACGCGCAGACTGAGCAATCCGAAGAGTGCCTGTTCGCGCCGCGGTGTCCGCTCGCCCAGGAGAGCTGCACGACGCAGTCTCCTCCGCTGGTGGATACCAGCGCTAATGGTCACCCTTCGACAGGCTCAGGAGATCACCTGTCCAGGTGTTTCTTCCCAGGGGACGTCACCGCGAGCCTGTGGGGAGAGGCGCTGGCGCGTGTGGAGAAGACGCAGGAGCAGGATCGGGGGCCGGTGCTCAACATCGAGGGACTTCGCAAGTTCTACGGCGGCGGGCGCAAGAAGTACATACTGTTTGGCCCTCCGGTCGCCAGGCCCGTCCGTGCCCTGGTGGACGTTGACATGAAGGTGGGCAGCGGCAGGACAATCGGAATCGTCGGCGAAAGCGGCTCAGGAAAGAGCACGGCCGCCAGGGCTATTGTTGGACTTGAGCCGAAAGACCGAGGTTCGCTCGAACTGCACGGCGAGGACCTCGAAGGTAACGTGCATGATCGCACCGAGGACCAGCGCTCCGCGATGCGCATGGTTTTCCAGAACCCGACGGCGTCGCTCAATCCGAAGCTACCAGTCGGGCACGCCATAGTCAGGGCGCTGCGAAAGTTTGCCGGAGTGAACAAACAGGAGAGCACCCAGCGTGCAGAAGAGCTGATGGAGGCCGTCGGTCTCGATCCGACGTTCCTGGACCGCCAGCCGACGGAGCTTAGCGGCGGTCAGCAACAGCGGGTGGCGCTGGCGAGCGCGTTCGCGGCGAACCCAGACCTGGTCGTCGCAGACGAAGCCGTGTCGGCGCTGGACGTATCGGTCCAGGCACAGGTGCTCAACCTGCTGGAGGACCACCAGCGCGAGACGGGCAACTCGTACGTATTCATCACCCACGATCTCGGCGTGGTGCGGTACATCTCAGATGACATTCTTGTGCTGTACGCGGGTCACGTAGCCGAGTATGGTCCGTCACAGGCCGTGCTGAGCGTGCCATCGCACCCCTACACCGAGGCGCTGCTTTCGGCGGCGCCAGTACCCGACCCTGACGCCGAGCCGACCCACATCAGGCTCGAAGGATCAGTGCCTACGCTACGCGGGGCGTTCACAGGGTGTTTCTTCGCAGGAAGATGCCCGAGAAAGATCGGGGATATCTGCGACACAACGCCGCCTCCGACTCAGAACGGGCCAGGGGGCGACAATCACTTTATCAATTGCCATATCCCCATATCGGAACTGGAATCTCTTCAGAAAGAGGCTTCCGGGGCGCGAGCTATCGCAGGATAGAGCGCTCTGCGTCCGATATGTCCATCGCGCGTGAAGGAACAGCGCGCAGGTGATACGATTGTCCAACCTTGCCGATCGAGCAGTCTATGGGTTTTTGGCCCCTGTTTTGACAGGAACTTTCCACGCAGCCTTTCCGCCTGCACAACGAGCAAAGATTGTAGAGATGCCAATCGTATGGGCGGTTCGCTAATCGTCCCTACCAGGAGCAGGCTGAACGAGCTATGAATTCACAAGATCACCAGATCGAAGTCGACGGGCTATGGAAGGTGTTCGGTGACCAGCCGGAACGGGCCATGGAGCCTCAGTACGCTGACAAGAGCCGAGCCGAGATACAGGACGAAATGGGTCTCGTGGTCGCGCTCCGGAACGTCACTTTCAGTGTCCCCACCGGTGAGGTATTCGTGGTCATGGGCCTCTCCGGCAGTGGCAAGTCAACGCTGGTCCGTTGCCTGACGAGGCTGATCGAAGCCACCCAGGGAAAGGTGCTGTTCAACGGGGAGGACATCCTCGAGTACACGCATGAGCAGATGATCGAGTTCAGGCGTCAGAAGGTTGCGATGGTGTTCCAGCACTATGGGCTGCTCCCCCACCGACGCGTTCTGGACAACGTGGCGTTCGGCCTGGAAATCCAGGGAATGGAGAAAGAGGAGCGATACGCAGCCGCGACCACCGCGATCAAGACTGTAGGTCTCGACGGATGGGAGGGCTACTACCCCCGGGAGATGAGCGGAGGAATGCAGCAGCGCGTGGGCCTCGCGAGAGCCCTCGCGGTCGACCCTGATGTGCTGCTCATGGATGAGCCATTCAGCGGACTGGACCCGCTGATCAGGCGCGGGATGCAGGACGAGCTCGCAAGCCTCCAGACACCATCGTATTCATAACCCACGACCTCAACGAGGCGTTGAAGATAGGTGACCGGATAGCCATCATGCGGGACGGAGAGATCGTCCAGCTGGGGTCGCCGGTCGAGATCATCAGCGCGCCCGCAGACGACTACGTCGCCGAGTTCGTGCGAGACGTCACCACGATCGGGGCCATTCGTTCCGATGGGACAGCCGAAAGCAACCAGGAGGACTGACATGGCGCAGATCGAAGAGACTCAGTCAGGCCTCGGCACGGCGTCCGAAGGCTTACCGTTTTCCGGACTGCCGACGAGGACTACATGGCTGGCCGGACTGGCAGCGATTCTTGTCGTGCTTGCAGTATGCCTCGTGTTCTGGGGACCGGGGATGGAGTTCCCCACCACGGTATCCACGTCAGAGGTGGCAACCAATGGCGGGGGTTCGGTGACGCTCACAAAGACTGTGAGGCAGGTCACCGGCAACGCCATCGACGAGGCTGTGGACTGGCTCACAGTGGAGGCGAGCTGGCTGTTCAGCAGTCTTAGCGACGGGGTGACGTACGCGCTGGTCTTCATAGAAGACGTGCTGAAGTGGATACCGTGGCCTGTGATAGTGGTTGGGCTTGCGCTGCTATCGTACGCGGTCGGACGGTGGTCCCTGCTCGGGTTCACCACGGTCGCACTGCTGTTCGTGGGATTCATGGGCCTGTGGGAGAACACTCTGGACACGATTGCGCTGATGGTCGTTTCAGTTGTCATCTCCGTGTCAATCGGGCTGCCGCTCGGCGTGCTCGCCGCGCGCAACCGGCTGGCTGACAACATCATGCGTCCGATCCTGGACGCCATGCAGACGATGCCGAGCTTCGTGTATCTGCTGCCTGGCGTGCTGTTCTTTGGACTTGGCGCGCCGGCAGGGGTATTCGCGACGATCATCTACGCTGTCCCGCCGGTGATCAGGCTCACCAACCTTGGTATCAGGCAGGTATCGGCTGAGGCTGTGGAGGCGGCTCGCTCGTTCGGGACCACGCCGTTCCAGCTGCTGACCAAGGTGCAGATACCGATGGCTCTGCCCACTATCATGGCGGGCATCAACCAGACGACGATGATGGCGCTGGCCATGGTGACCATCGCGAGCATGGTGGCTGCCGGTGGTCTGGGCGATAACGTACTCAGGGCATTGCAGAAGAACCAGCCCGGAAACGGCGCGATAGCAGGAATCGCGATAGTATTCCTTGCTATCATCATAGACCGGCTCACACAATCGGTGGCCCGGAAACGACAGGATGCGCTCAGCGTCGGATAGGCAGGCCGACCTGCAAATTCACATGAATGTGCAGGGAAGACCAATCCGAACTACGAGCGTCAGAGTATAAGAAGATAGGGAACATCCCAAGGGGGAAAGGAATACAAGGATGAGTATCAGAGCAGTAATGTTAATTGGAGCGCTGATTGCTGCAGTGGCGTTCGCATCAGTCGCATGTTCATCATCTGAGCCTGCGATTTCCGAAGCGGAGATGCGCAGCATCGTGGCAGACGCAGTAGCGTCGTCGCAGCCCGCACCTCAGCCGCAGGTGTCGGCGGACGAGATCATGGGAATGGTCAACGCCGCCATGGCCGCCATGCCCGCTCCACAGGAGCAGGTATCGGCGCAGGAGATCAGCACCATGGTGCAGAGCGCCGTGGAAGGCGCCGCAATGGAAGGCGCATCTGCTGAAGAGATCAAGAGCATGGTGGAAAGCGCCGTGATGGCCGCGACCGCTGACGCTGTGACGGGCGAGGACGTACAGTCCGCGATCTCCATGGCCGTCATGGAGTCCCAGGCCAACATGATCACCAGTGAGGACGTAGACAAGGCAGTCTCGTCCGCGGTCATGATGGCCACCGAGGGTGCGCTCACTGCCGACGAGGTCAAGGGCATCCTTACAGAGGGCGCACAGGATGCGCTGACCGAAGAGCAGGTTGCTGCCATCGTCTCGAAGGCGCTTGAAGAGCGCGACATGATGATGGAGATGGAAGACAGAGAGACCATCATCTTCTCAGACCTGAACTGGACCAGCGCCCAGGTGCAGAATCGTATCGCCCAGTACATCGTCGAGAAGGGCTACGGCTACCCGACAGACGTAGTATTCGGGTCGACCCTGCCGCTGTTCAACGGCCTGCGAGCAGGTGACACTCACGTAACCATGGAAATCTGGCTGCCCAACCAGGACGAGGCATGGGCAGAAGCGCAGGCGGAGGGCCAGGTCGTGTCCGTTGGCGAGAGCCTCGGCAAGGACTGGCAGTCTGCGTTCGTGATTCCTGCCTACCTGCAGGAGCAGTACCCAGAGCTTGACAGTGTCGACGACCTGAAGAGCGACGAGTTCAAGATGCTGTTCGCCACCGCTGAGACCGGAGGCAAGGCACGGCTGGTGTCCTGCGTAATCGGCTGGGCATGTGAAGAAGTGAACGCCAAGCAGATCACTGGTTACGGCCTGGACGACCACGTACACATCGTCAACCCTGGTGACGGAGCCGCCGCAAACGCCGACCTCTACGGCGCTTACGAGAAGCAGGAGCCCTGGCTCGGCTACCAGTGGGGCACAAACGACCCGCCGCTGCTGCGTGACCTCGTAAGGCTCGAAGAGCCCGCATACAGCGACGAGTGCTGGTTCACCACGAAGGCATGCGCCTACGAAGACGCAACGATCCTGATCGCGGTCCAGCCCGAGATTCTGACCCGCGCGCCGGACGTAGTCGCCATGCTGCGCAACTGGGGATTCAACATCGACCGCTACAAGGGCGTTGCGGCCTGGGCAAGCGAAAACATGGAAGCCACGGCCAATGACGCCGCCCTGTGGTGGCTGAACGGTAACGCCGATGTCTGGAGCGAGTGGGTAACTCCCGAGGCTGCTGCTGCAATCGACACCGCGCTGATGGCCAACGAGATCCCCGAAGGCTGGCCTACTGAGTAGGTACGCCCTAACAGTCGAATAGCTTAGACAAAGTAAGCTGCCCCGGTTAGTGGGCGGGCCTCTGAGTGAGGCCCGATGATCGCCAAATGGCGGTCTCCATTGACCGGGGCAGTTTCTTGTTATGGGACCTTTTACGTAGCCGTCGCCGGAAACCGGGCGTGTGGGTAATGCACAGAAGTTGCAGCAACGGGCCGTTTCACCCTCAACCCAGCCCTTTCACTGAGGGAGAGGGGGCCTTTGCAGGGGTCTCGTCTTTGTATAAGTGCTGGACTATTTCCAAAGTCTGTCGTAGATTAGGGTCGGACTGCGGTGTGGTTGTGAGACCTGATTTCAGTTAGGTTCGGCAAGGCGAGACACACGAAAGCGGCCGGTCTTCCATGGACTTTGACAGCTACGATCTCGATTCGTCCACATACGACGAGATGTTCCTGCCCGACGGTACTCCTCGGGAGCACTGCAGGCAGCTATACGAGACCCTGACCGAGATCTCATCTGAGAATCTCGCGAGCATACAGGAGAGGGTCACACGTTCGTTCTCGAACGAGGGCATCACGTTCACCGTGTATGGCGACGACGAGGCGGACGAGCGGATCATTCCCATAGACTGCCTCCCGAGGGTGATGTCAGCATCCGACTGGCAGAGTCTCGAGACGGGTCTGACCCAGCGCATAGCGGCCCTGAACCGCTTCCTGGACGACGTGTACGGCGATGCGCGGATCATCTCTGACGGGGTGATCCCCGCGGACATGGTGTACGAGTGTCCGCAGTATCGCCTGGAGATGCGCGGGTTCTCCGCTCCGCACGGGACGTGGGTCGGCATCTGTGGCACCGACCTAGTGCGAACCAACGACGGCTTCAAGGTGCTCGAGGACAACCTGCGCGTGCCGTCAGGCGTCTCTTACATGCTCGCGAACCGGAACGCGACCAAGTCCAGCCTGCGACGGCTGTACCGCAGCTCGCGCGTGAAGGAGGTCGAGCACTACGGCCGCGCGCTGCTGGAGACGCTGCAAGAGCTGGCGCCGCCGGGACGACCGGAGCCGTCCATCGCTCTGCTCACGCCCGGGGTGTACAACTCAGCGTTCTACGAGCACATGTTCCTCGCACACGAGCTCGGGGCCGAGCTGGTCGAGGGGCAGGACCTGGTGGTGAACAACGGCTTCGTATACATGCGCACCACCACGGGTCTTCAGCGCGTCGACGTCATCTACAGGCGCGTGGACGACGACTTCATCGACCCGCAGGTGTTCCGAGCGGACTCCATGCTCGGCGTGTCAGGGCTGCTGGAGGCCTACAAGCTCGGTAACGTGTCACTGGTCAACGCACCGGGTACCGGAGTCGCAGACGACAAGAGCGTCTACGCCTACGTACCGGACATGATCAGGTACTACCTGGGCGAGGAGCCGCTGCTGGACAACGTCGAGACCCACCTGTGTCGCAGGTCTGAAGACCTCGAGTACACGCTGGACAACCTGCAGGACCTCGTTGTGAAGCGCGTGGGAGAGTCCGGCGGATATGGGATGCTGATCGGACCACACTCCACTGCCGATGAGCGCAAGGAGTACGCCAAGCAGTTAGTTAACGATCCGGCCGACTTCATATCGCAGCCGGTGCTGTCGCTCTCCCGCTCACCCTGCCTGATCGACGGCACTTTCGAACCGCGTCACGTGGACCTGCGTCCATTCGTGCTACACGGACGCGAGACCCGCATCGTGCCCGGCGCATTCTGTCGCGTCGCCCTGCGCCGGGGCAGCCTGGTGGTGAACTCGAGCCAGGGCGGCGGCGGTAAAGACTTCTGGGTACTGGAGGAATGAACACATGGATTCCCGCGAAAGCGGGGATCCAGAGGGGTGTGAGTAGTGCTTACTAGCTTTGACTCAAGGCGTTTTCACCCTCACCCCAACCCTCTCCCTGAGGGAGAGGGGTTATGCAAAGGTCTCCTTTCGCGGGAATGACGACTTAAGGCGGTGGTAAAGAACTCCTGGGTACTGGAGGAATGAAGCCCCCATGAACACTAACGCTCTGACAAGCATACTCCTGAAGCGTCGTCCGCCAATGATCCTGGCGGTTAGCGGGGTTGTCGCGCTGATCGTATTTATAGCGAAACCGCATGTGGCCCATGCGTCCGGCGTAGATCCTGAGTCTCAGTTCGTATTCAACACACTGTCGTTCCTCATCTGGGGCGTGCTGGTGATGTGGATGAGCGCCGGATTCACCATGCTGGAGTCCGGTTCGGTGCGCACCAAGAACGCATCGATGATCTGCCTTAAGAACGTCGGCCTGTACTCGATTGCGGGCCTGGCCTATTTCTTCATCGGTTACAACCTGATGTACGTGGACGTGAGCGACTTCGGGGGCATCATAGGTGCGCTGAAGTTCATGCGCGTGCCGACGGCTGAAGAGGTCACGCTGGTCACCGGCGACGATGCGGCGTCAGCGGCGGCGGTCGAAGCCGTGGCCGGCGCGGGTTACTCCACGATGTCCGACTGGTTCTTCCAGATGGTGTTCGTGGCTGCAACGGCGTCGATCGTATCGGGCGCGGTTGCAGAGCGCGTCAAGATGTGGTCGTTCTTCATTTTTGTGCTGGTGCTGACCGCGGTGATATACCCTGTCGTGGGCGCGTGGACATGGGGAGGCGGCTGGCTGAGCGAGATGGGGTTCCAGGACTTCGCCGGATCGACCATCGTCCACTCCACCGGCGGATGGGCCGCACTGGCGGGCGTGATTGTACTGGGGCCAAGACTCGGCAAGTTCCGAAGCGACGGCAGCGCGAGGCCGACGCCTCCATCGAATATCCTGGTGGTGACCCTCGGGGTGTTCATTCTGTGGCTTGGATGGTTCGGGTTCAACGGCGGCTCCGTGCTGGAACTCGGCACCGCAAAAGCGGTCGTGACGATGGGACACGTACTGGTCAACACGAACCTGGCAGCCGCCGCAGGGGTGATGGCCGCGCTGTTCGTCTCGAGACCAATACTCGGGCGCATAGACCTGTTCGCCGGGCTGAACGGGGCGCTCGCCGGACTCGTCGCGATAACGGCGGGGCCGGACATAGTCGATCACTACTGGGCCGTGGTCATCGGAGCCGTGGGAGGCGTCATCTGTACCGGTGGGATCAGGCTTCTCGAAATGGTCAAGATAGATGACGTAGTTGGAGCGATTCCCGTTCACCTGTTCGCCGGTGTATGGGGGACGATAGCAGCAGCCATCGCCGGCGGCGCAATGATAGGTGTGCAGATCGTCGGTATCCTGGCAGTTGGAGTGTTCGTGTTCGCTACTTCCTGGATAGTATGGAAGGCGCTGGACCTGACTCTTGGAGTCAGGGTTTCGCGAGACGTTGAGGAACTCGGGCAGGATGCCGGAGAGCTGGGAATGGAGTCGTACCCAGAGTTCGTGCTGATGCCCGAGGAAGACTACGGCGACGACTAGGACGGAATGCTCTCACGCAGCGCACAGGGACTGTACTGGATGGGCCGCTACCTGGAGCGGGCGGAGCGGCTATGCCGCCTGCTCCAGCTTCAGACGGAGGCCCTGGTGGACCGTCCGGTGCAGGAGATCCACTTCGGCTGGATGCGTATCTATGGCAGCATGAACGAAGAGCCTCCTGTATCCGGCCTTCACATGGGGAGCGAGGACTTCACGCTGGCAGACTCGTACACGCTGGCAGACCATCTGACGTTCGAGCGCACGAATCCAGACTCGGTGTGGAGCTGCTTCTCGCTCGCTCGCGAGAACGCACGCCAGATGCGCCACTGCATCAGCGCAGAGATGTGGACACGGATGAACCTGGCCTACCTGAAGATACGCGAACTGGACATCCAGGATATCTGGCCCACGTCTCCGGAGAGCTTCTACGCTGAGACAGCGGCCGAGATGAACACTTTCATAGGGGTGGCCGAGTCCACCATGTACCGCGACGAGGGCTGGAGTTTCATGCAGCTCGGACGGTACATCGAGCGGGCGCAGCTCATGACTACGCTGCTATTGGCCCAGCTCGAAGCTGAGAGGTCGGCCGTGGCCGACCAGGGCACAGGCTGGACGAGCCTTTTGAGCGTCTGCCACGCTTTTGACGTGTACAGCCGCAGGTTCAGCGTCGAAGTGGTACCGGCTCAGGTCCTCGACCTTCTCGTCACCGACCGGCTGCTACCCAACTCACTCTGCAGATCCCTGGACATCGCGGGCTCGGAGATGGCATCCATAGGCCCAGGCCCTGACCCCAGGCTCAGCGACTCTGCGGGGCGGCTGGCAGGCCGCCTGAGCGCCCTGGTCAACTACGAGTGGCCGGACAGGGACGAGGAAGACCGAGAGGGCCTACTGGAGCAGGTGAAACAGTACTGCGAGGACCTCCACGAGCTTGTGACAGAGATCTACTTCTACTACTCGATAGATTATCCGTTAGGAACTTTCCATGATCTTGGCCAGGTTTCTCTACAACAATAGAGTCCAGTGGGGAATCGTCGAAGGCGATGACGTGCTGTCCCTCCATGGTAGGGGCGGGCTTGAAACCAGCCCTTACAGCGGAGCGGAGCCGGGAGACCGGCTGTGCGCGCTGTCTGAGGTGCGCCTCCTGGCGCCAATCGACCCCAGGGTGAACAAGGTACCGGCCATCGCCGCGAACTACGGCGAGCGCGACGAGCGTGACGGTCCGGGCATCTTCATGAAGCAGCCTGGGACGGTCGTCGGGCCGGGCGAGCCGATCGTCTACCCTCGCATCGGCCGCTCGATCATCCACGAGGCCGAGGTCGGCATCGTCATCGGCAAGTCCGCAAGGCACGTCAGCGTCGAGGACGCGCTAGACCACGTCCTCGGCTACACATGCGTCAACGACGTCAGCGCGCGGGAACTCGCCAGCAGCGACCTTGGTCGCGGCACGAGCATGAGGTGGAAGCACTTCGATACGTTCTGCCCGATAGGTCCGTGGATCGTAACTGGGCTGGACGGGGACAACCTCGGCATCGAGTGCCGGGTCAACGGCGAGACCGTTGTAAAGGGCTCGACGAGCGACATGCTCTGGGGAGTTGCGAAGCTGATCAGCTGGGTGTCAGAGGTCATGGCGCTGCACCCGGGGGACATCATCCCAAGCGGTTGTCCGGAAACGGACGAGATTGCCGTGGGAGATACCGTGGACGTGGTGGTCGAAGGCATCGGCACGCTGAGGAACCCGGTTGTGGCTGACCTTTAGGGGTAAAGGCGCCAAGGTAGCGGGGCAATCGCTCTTCAGAATGGCATCCATCAGACGAATCATCCCTACGCTCTTCGCCGAGGGAGCTTACAGGGGTAGGTATTCGTACTTTTCACCCTCACCCCAACCCTCTCCCCCGGATCAGGTCCGGGGCAGACTCTGAGGGAGAGGGGGTCTGTTGGCTGGTATTTGTGCTTGTATGTACACCCTTACCTTCCCCTGTAAGCCCATTGAGGGAGAGGGGACTGTTAGGGCCAAGAGTGTCGTTCATCCCCGGACTCTGGGTTCCGGCCTCCGCCGGAACGACGACTGGAAAGTACATACCTCTGTCAGTCCGTCAAGGAAGAGGGTTCTAACTGGGACTGTCCATTACGGGATTGGTGGCGGTCCGAGTATGCGGTACCCGAGGTTCTCGTCGTTGCGCTCTGACGCGGGGAGAATCTCGATGACCACGTTGGACAGGCCAACCACGCCGCCGTTTTCGTCGAAGCTGTAGCTGTCCCCTATTGCCCCACTCCAGGTGATGTCGTACATGCAGTCACGGAAGCCGTCGGTGTCCTGATCGTCGTTGGTCATGCCCAGGCACTCGGCCGCGATGTAGACATCGTCGTAAGCCGAACCCTGGAACCAGGGCCATGGGGCGGAGCCGTTGTAGCGGGCCTTGTAATTCTCGAGGAACCTCATGCCAATGTCGGTGGACAGATCGGGATTGGGGACCACGGCCTTCATTCCGGTGGCGGCCTCGCCGGCTATACTGAGAGCTTCCGGAGCGGTGGGTACTACCTCCGTGTAGATGGGGCCTTCATAGCCCAGCTCGCGAGCCTGCTTGACTATCGCGCCGCCGGACGCCTCTCCCTGGGCTGCCAGTAGGAGCGCACCGGGATCCTCGGCCAGCAGCTTGGTCAGGCTGCTGCGGAAGTCGATGACGTCCGATGAGTAGCGCTCGGACGCCAGCACGGTCCCGCCCAACTCCTTGAACTGTGTGACAGCGGTGCGGCGAACGCCCTCGACGTAGTCCGTCGACTCGATAATCGTGACGATTTCACTGATCCCGTCCGTCCAGATCGTGTTTGCGAGGTCCACTCCCATGTTGCTGGAGTTCAGGGCAGTGCGGAATATGTAGTCGCCGGCGGTGGTGATGTCGGGGCTGGTCGAAGAGGGTGAGAACAGGATAATTCCCTCTTTTTCTGCGAGGGGCGCTACGCCAAGAGTCCCTCCGCTGCACGTGGCTCCCAGGATGATCTTGACATCCTCCACGTCCACAAGCCTGCGAAAGGCAATGATGGCATCGTTCGCGGTGCACTTCGAGTCCTCGATCACCAGCCTCATCATCCGGCCGTTGATGCCGCCTGCGGCGTTGATCTCCTCGACGGCGAGCAGCTTGGACTGCGACAGCGGGACGCCGTAGGACTCGCCGACGCCGGTAAGAGAGTCCAGTGCGCCGATGACGAACGGATCGGCCATGACGGGCTCAGGCGCTGCGGGAGCAGCAGTGGGCTCAGGCGCTACTTCTGGGGTTGGGGCCGGGTCTGATCCACAACCGGCTGCAAAGACCACGAGCAGACAAAGCAATACAACCGACTTCCAAGACATAGGCCCCGATTCACCCACCCATAGCTGCAGATACAGCAGAAAACTTAGCAAATTATCACATTTAGTCGCAATTCCTATTCACGCCGGGTTCACGTGCCTTTGTGAGGGCGTTTTGGGGTTGATACACGTTTATGCCTCACTTACATTGTATATAGATATAACTATATATGACAAGGTGTCCAACATGAAGAATTTTTATTACAGCTTCATTCCCGCTGCTATTCGGATTTCGGTGCCCAAGAGAGTATCGCTTGGGCAGAAGGAGGTACAGGGCATGAGTACCATGCAGAGAAAGTTCAGAAGATTGGGCATCAGGAAGTCGCCGAAGTTGGGTATGGCAGCGCTGTATACGCTGCTTGGATTCCTGGCTTTGGCCGTGTTGGCCGACCAGTTAGCCACGCCGCGCAGCACGGCGTTCGCGGATTCGACAACCAAGGGAAACGAGCCCTGGCTGGAGATCAACTGCCTGGAGGACATCGTAGAGGAGGGAGAGGACTTCAGGCTCCTGGTGACCAAGAAGTTCGACTTCGACTGCCCCATAAGACCATGAGAGTATTCTGGTACACGTTCGCGATCACTGCGGACGAGTCTGACTACGAACACCTCTACGCCGAGCGCCAATCCAGCAATGACTACCAGTCGAAACACGGGAGAATGGGTCGCGACTTCCACACCATCGAGGACGTGTATCCAGAAGCACAGGAGACCTTCAAGGTGTGGTTCAACAACTCCGTCGACTACGGACATGACGGAGAGTGCATCATCACCATCACAGACGACGACGGTGTCGGGATATACAACCTCGAGATTACGTCAGACCCTCGCGAGATCGACACCGGATCTGAAGACGGGGAGACCGTGGTCGGATACACCGAGGGCGATGTCATCGAGATCACTGCACACTTCACCGGCCCGGTGACCCATGGACGCACAGGCACAGGCGAGCAGGCCGACTACACCGGGCTGTACATACAGGTCGGGGAGAATCACAGGCTCGCGGAGATGCTGCGTGGCGACGGCACCGACACCATCGTGTTCGGATACAGGGTGCAGGCCGACGACCTGGACGCCGACGGCATCAGCGTCGAGAGCGGCGGCCCGGGGACCGGACTCTACTACAGCGAGACCAACCGCGACGGCGGAATCTGGGCCGTCGATCACCCGGACGGCAGGATCAACCGGCTGTTCCACGGTCTCGACGACGATCCTGGCCACGTGGTCGTGCAGGTCACGGTAGAGGAGCCGACAGTCGTAGAGCCGGAGATCGTCGTCGTAGAGCCAGAACCCGAGGAGCCGGTTGAAGGCGCAGCCTCGATTTCGGTGGGCCTGATAGATATAAGGGACGGCGAGCTCACGGCTGAGGACGAGGGTACAGACTGGTTCAGGGTCGATCTTACTGGCGGCGAGAACTACATCATCGAGCTGAAGAGCACGATGGATTTCATCGAAGTTGAAGGTGGTGAGAGGTGGTGGCTGGGCGGCTATTTTGAGTTTGTGCCGGACAGGCTGCTCGACCCGAGCATCCTCGAAATTGTGGACGGGTAGGGCGAGCAGGTGCTGGGCGAGCACGACTGGGTGGATTCATGGGGTTCTTCGCCCGGGCATTCTTCGTCCCTGAAGAGGATGGAACATACTACATCGCGGTCGGAGCCGGCTCCCAGGACCCCGATGGCACCGGTCGCTACACGCTGTCTCTGCGTGTGGATGACTATCCAGACGACTTCAGGGCAAATCCAGGTCCTGTACTCCTTCCCGGGGAGTCGGTCGCCGGTGTGATTGACAGCGACGTCTCCCCGGACGATCCCGGACTGAAACAGTGGGACTGGGCTGCATCGGACGGCGAGGGTGTTCCAGTCTTGGGAGTCGAGTCGCTGGACGACCGGGATGTGTTCATCTTCGAAATCTCTGAGGCTGGCACATACGAGATCTCGGTGAGCGACGGGCCGGCTGAAGTCGGCATCTGGAGCGTGCTGAACTCTCATTCGTGGGTACACTCGGACTATCCGAGGACTGGCCCCGCAGAGTCCGTCGTGTCCGAATTCGAGCCCGGCACGTACTACGTAGAGGTCGGGACACCGTACCTGAGCGTCGGCAACACCGGCTCCTACACGGTATCGCTGGAAGAGGTGGCAGACGACGTTGAGGATGCGGCGGCAGCGTAGGAGTCCTCGCGCCTGACCAGAAGGGCGAGGGTCCAGGTCGTCTGGATGGGGCGCTCCGGCCCTCGCCTGCTCTGAGGTCAGGAGCGGGAATGGCAGGACACGCGGAGAAATAGGTCGAGTGCGTGATCATGAATGAATTTATGTTTGGTGCAGTCCAACTGCTGCTTGCCTGGGGGCTGCTGGCCGTCGCGTTCCTGTGCATTGGGATGTGGGCGCTCCGGCGCGAGTCCAGCGGAGTGGTCCGTGGGGCTGGGTACCTGCTCGTTGCAGCAAACGTCGTTCTCTGGACTGCCACGGTGTCGACGATGCTGATGGGAGTCGGGGCTGTGGATACCTTTGCCGTTGCTGCGTGGTGACGTCGTCGCGTACGAAGAGAGTGTTCAGGTGGGAGTCGTGCGTGTCGCCTGGTCAGGCTTCAGGAGTCGCACTTTTCGTAGATGGACACGTGCGATCGACTCTGTGACGAGAACGGCGAGCGGCTCCAGTCGGCCCACCTCTCCCGGAGGCGAAGTCCGGCCAGGCGCGCCATCAGGTCCATCTCCGACGGCCACACGTATCGCAGCCGTCCCGGATACATCTGGATTCCCTGTTCAGTCAGGGCAACGTGTCTGAAATCTATCAACTGGTTCATGGCGTCGTGGATGGACACGTTGAACCGGACCGACGACAGATCAGGGAGGTCGGCGCTCAGGTGTTGGCCTCCGTCATACATCGCAGGGTCAGGGACGAAGGCGTGGACCAGGAAGACTCCTGACTCGTCCAGGTGGGACGCGACGTTCTGGAAGCACCTGACCTGTTCTTCCTGCGACGTGAGCATGAAGAAGGTGTTGGAGATGACGAAGACCAGCGAGAACGTTCCCTCCACATCGACGTCCCCAAAGTCTCCGATGGTCACCGGTATGGCCTCGCCACCGTCCTTGGCGCGGATCTGATCGACCATTGCACTTGAGGAGTCTATTCCGTGGACCTCCACGCCTCGAGCCGCGAGGGGAAGCGCGTAAATCCCTGTGCCGACTCCAAGCTCCAGCGCCCTGCCGCCGGCTGCGAGCTCTTCCATGACGTCGACGCGTTCTTTGACGTCTGTTGTCCCGTAGAATCCATCGTAAACACTGGCGATGCGGTCGCCGTATGTGGCGGAGGTGTAGTCGTTCATGGTTGGGTCTCCTTTGGCGGGAGGGCAGTCTTGGTCTCTTTATGGTTATCGAAACCTTACCAAGTTTCTCCGCCCTCTTCTTTCCACACCGCCTATGGGACGGTTACACGTTAGCTCGTCACTTGGATGTGGGACTACTGCTAGTATATACAGGAGCAGGTGTGTAAGCTCCACATTTCCGCCTAACGATGGAGAAAAGGTGAAACAAGATGAGCTCTGTGCAACCGGTCCGATGGATGGTGAGCTTCCGGCATCCCGATGGCGGGTCAAGAGATGAGACTGACTTCCCACAGGTGGACTTTTGGCATCCTGACAGGGCTCGCGCCAGGGAGGAAGCTGCACGCGTGCTGATAGAGCTGAGGGAGGAGCGTAACGACACGCGGGATTGGGTTGCAGCAGGGCATCCCGATCCACGCGCAGTCGGCGCCGGACATCACCCCGGCGGTCAATGGATTCTTCGATACCAAGACTTGGGCCGCGAAGCCGCTGGCGACTGGCAGACTGCAACTGACGGTGAGGAGATGAAGCGGGTGTTGCACGAAGCCCGAGGTGCCGAATCCCGAGCATAGTTGCACTCACGACATGATGAACTATCTGGTGGAACAGATTGGGTCATCGACTACATGCACGGTCGTCAGCAAGTGGTCCAACGCTTTGATGAGTTGTCTTCCCAAGGCATTGGTCTGAGCTACATCTCCCTGGCAGAGACTTATGACGGCATGCTGGATGCTCCTGACAGACTGGAAGCTGAGCAGGGTTTGCAGAGCTTCCTTGACGAAATCGAAGAGATCCTGCCTATAAGCGATCCCATCTGCCGCGTCTTTGCCTCAGAACGCCGTCGGCTCAGGGCCTCTGGCAATCGACTGGAAGATTTCGATCTTCTGATTGGATCCACTGCGATACACCATGGCCTCACGCTACTCACCAATAACCGCCGACATTTCCAGAGAATGACGGGGTTGAACATCATTTCTGCATAGCGGGAAAGAGGTGGTGACAAGTGACTCGCATCCTGGACTGACGAGTGCGCTGGGTTCCGGCCTTCGCCGGAATGACGAGGGGTGTGGTGCTTACCATCTCGAAACAAAGTCCATTTCACCCTCACCCCAGCCCTCTCCCCCGTATCAGGTACGGGGCAGGCCCCGAGGGAGAGGGGTTGCGCAAAGGCCTCCTTCTGCGGGAGTGACGGAACGTGCAGAGTCGCACCCCTTGTGGTCTCTGACGAGTGGATTTCTGGACTGCAAAGGAGCGGAGATTTATCACCCCTGTGCTAGAATCGAGGCAGGAGGGGAGCATGACGACCAGACCTGTAGGCACAGCTTCCACCACTAATCTCGCCGATGTTTTCTACCCAGAATCGGACGGTATGCCTTTGCCTGACGGAGAGTTCCAAAGTCCCCTGTTCCGCGAGATCGTGGGTACACTTGAAACCCACTTCAACGACCGTCCTAATGTCCATGTCAACGGCAACACCTTCATATACTACGAGAAGGGCAACCCTCAACGCCTGGTTTCACCTGACTGCTACGTGGCCTTCGACATCAGCATGGAGTCGATAGAGAGAAATAACACTTACCTGATCTGGGAGGTGGGAAAACCGCCAGACTTCGTGCTGGAGATAGGCTCTCCAAGTACGGGGAGAACTGATCTTGTAGACAAGCGTGAACTGTACGCTGAACTGGAGATCGGGGAGTACTGGCTGTTCGATGCCACAGGTGGTGACTTCTACGGCGAGCCACTCGTGGGCGAGCGGTTGGTCGAGAGCTGGAGCGTGAATCTGACGGAATGGTGCGGGGGCACAGCCCTATGCTGGGGCTGGACCTGTGCTGGGACGATGGTCATCTGCGTTACTACGACCCTGAAGCAGAAAGGTGGCTGCTGAACCAGATGGAAGAGCGAGCCGCCAGAGAGTCTGCTGAATCTCGGGTTGATGCGGAGCGAGCCGCCAGGGAGTCTGCTGAAGTGCGACTGGCTGAGATGGAGGCCGAGTTGCGAAGGCTGCGGGACGAGTAGCAACCGAGGTTCGGATCGAGGGCACTGCACCGCGCTGCAGAGCTTGGCATCTCCAGGCTAAGGATCTCGCTTCCGACCTGGCCGACATCCTTTCAGACCAAGGCCGTGTCAGTTCATTTTATCCATGCGGGCGAGACGCCCGCGCTCCAAGGGGGCACTGGCAAAGTGCTGTAGGCCCTGTAAGTTCGGCGTCGCTGTTAAAGCTCCTTTCTGTCTGTATAATGTGCCTCATCGTTGCGGATGGAGGTTGTGATGGCTGACGGCACTGCGGTTCTCAATGGGGTCAAGATGATGCTTGGCGTGGACGTTCCGATGCGGGACGGGGTCGAGCTTTCCACTGACATCTACCTGCCCGAGGTGGACGGGTCTGCTCCTGCGATCCTGATACGGACTCCGTACAACAACAACGATGAAGGCATGGTGAAGGACTGCATGTACTTCGCCAGTCGCGGGTACGCGGCGGTCTGCCAGGACGTGCGCGGACGCTGGGACTCTCCGGGGGAGTGGTACCCATTCAGGCACGAGGCCGAGGACGGCTTCGACACACAGGAATGGATCGGCGCTCAGGAGTGGTGCGACGGCAACGTCGGGACTGCGGGTGGATCGTACGTCGCGATGGTGCAGTGGCAGGCCGCTCCGCTGCGCAGCAAGTACCTGAAGGCTATGGTGCCGAGGGTCGGCTACTCGAACTTCTACCACAACTGGGCGTACACCGGAGGCGCGTTCCAGCTCGCGTTCAACCTCCGCTGGATCGCGATCCAGATGCACACGCGCACCAACCAGGTGCAGTACCTGTGGCTCCCCGAGGGCAACCACATATCGAACCTGTTCTGGCACCTGCCGCTGAACACGATGGATGAGGCCGCCGGTCGCGACAACAGGTACTGGAAGGACTGGGTCGCTCATCCCGACTACGACGACTACTGGAAGGGCATGAGGCCGATCGAGGAGCGCTACAACGAGATCGACGTGCCGACGTACGGCATGGGCGGCTGGTTCGACGTGTTCCTCCAGGGCACGCTCAACAACTTCATGGGCGTGAAGAAGCACGGCATGGAGCCCGGCAAGAGCAACCAGAAGGTCGTCATCGGGCCGTGGATACACAGCCTGGGTGCCGCTGGAACAGAGACCGTCGACGTGGTCAAGTTCGACCTGATGAACGAGCACCTGCGCTGGTTCGACTACTGGCTCAAGGGCATCGACAACGGCGTCACGGACGAGCCGCCCGTCAGGGTCTTCGTCATGGGCGCTAACGAGTGGAAGGCGGCGTCCGACTGGCCCATCCCGGGCACTGCGTTCACTCGGCACTACCTGCATAGCAGAGGCAACGCCAACTCTATGTTCGGCGACGGTACGCTCGACAGGTCGGCGCCGGGCGCAGAGTCGCCGGACGAGTTCGTGTACGACCCGAACCACCCGGTGATGACCGTCGGCGGAAGCACCTGTTGCGGCGAGGAGCTGACGCCGGTGTCGATGGGTCCGCGAGACCAACAACAGGTCGAGTGGCGTCCTGACGTGCTCGTGTACACTACCCCACCGCTCGAGCAGGACGTCGAGGTGACCGGGCCGGTGAGCATGACGCTGTACGCGGCGTCGGACGCGCCCGACACCGACTTCACGGCGAAGCTGGTGGACGTCGCTCCGACAGACGTGGCGATCAACGTCGCGCAGGGGATTATCCGCGCGAGGTACCGGGACTCCTGGGAGGAGCCGACGCTGCTGGAGCCGGGTGAGGTCTACGAGTACAACATCGACCTGTGGTCGACGAGCAACCGGTTCCTGAAGGGGCACCGGATTCGTGTCGAGGTGTCGAGCAGCAACTTCCCACAGTTCGACCGCAACCCGAACACGGGTCACGAGTTCGGCGCGGACGACGAGACGAGGGTCGCGAATCAGACCGTGTATCACGATGCTGAGCGGCCATCACATATTACATTGCCGATAGTGCCGGTGGAGTAGATTCCCAAAGGAGGCGCTTCCAAAGTCCCTTCTCCTTGGGGAGAAGCTTAGGATGAGGGGGAGTCGTAATTACACCCTCACCTCGAGGGGGCTAGGATGGAGGGTGTGCGAGATTTTCGCCCTCACCCCAGCCCTCTCCCCCAGGGAGAGGGGGCCCTTGGGAGCCACGCTAGGATACACAGTCAAAGAAGAGATGATCGCAACCAACCCTGGATTGCCGAGCGGCGAGCCACTAAAGTGGGTTCCGGCCTTCGCCGGAATGAAGGTTTGAGGAGTTACACGTAAATGAAGATCACCGATATTCAGATCAACCTGCTTACACCGCCTGTGGATGCGCCGGCTTCGTTCGTTGGGAGACCGGGGAGGATGCTCGTTCGGGTCTTTACGGACGAGGGCATCACCGGTATCGCTGAGGGCTCGCGCGGGTACGGCGTGTTCAACGCGTACCTGGAAGACGTCATCAAGCCGCTGCTCATCGGTATGGACCCGCTTCAGCCTCGCAGGATATGGGAGCTGCTGATGCTCGGCGACGGCGAGCGCGCCACGAGGCTGCCCTCGCAGATCGTCGGATCCATAGACGTCGCCATCTGGGACATCATGGGCAAGGCGGCGGGTATGCCGCTACACAAGCTGCTCGGAGGCGCGGCGCGGACCGAGATCCCGCTGTACTGGAGCAGAGGCAGCGGCTGGCGCAAGTCGCCTGGAGAGATGCTCGAAGAGGTGCAGGAGGGCTACGAGAGAGGCTTCCGCGCGTTCAAGATTCGCATGGACTGGCGCGACTACAGGCAGGACGCCGACCCGGATAAGGACTTCGCGATCTTCAGGGCAGTCCGCGAGTGGCTGCCGGACGACGTGCCGCTCGGATTCGACGCCAACTGCGGCTACTCCGTGTCCACGGCGATCCTGCAGGGTCGCAAGATGGAAGAGGTGGGAGGACTTGCCCACTTCGAGGAGCCGCTGCCGCAGTACGACTTCCCCGGACTCAGGCAGGTGGTGGACGCGCTCGACGTCCCGATCTCGACCGGAGAGCAGGAGCTCTCCTCGTGGCGATTCAGGGACCTCATCGACCTGGGCAACCCCGACATCCTTCAGCCGGACATCCTGAACGTAGGCGGCGTGTCGGAGATCATGCGCGTGTACGAGATTGCCGTGGCGCGCAATAAGGTAATCATGCCGCACAGCCCGAACATCGGCGCGAACTCGCTGGCCAGCCTGCACGCGTACAGCACTGTGGGCAACGCGATCAGGCCGCACGAGTTCTCCGAGGAGTTCACGGGACCGTCGGAGCAGGTGGCCGAGCTGTTCGTCGACCCGATCATTCCTGAAGGCGGGACGATCACGCTGTCGGACCGACCGGGACTGGGCCTCGAGATAGACGAGAGCGCGCTTGCGAGGTGGACCGCGGACTAAGTGCGAAATTGGGACAGCGCACGAGCGAGCATCCGGTTATACTAAATTTACGTAACCATAAATGTGAAAGAAGGGGCAGGTAACCCAAATGCCGTTTCCGGGCGGCCTTGCCTGTAAGGATCATCCCTTCTGACTCTGGGTTCCCGCTTTCGCGGGAATGACGGTGAGGGTTACTGGAGAACCATCACTTTGCCACCCGTGTGCGGCGACATTAGAGGAAGGACTAGCTGCAATGAAACTGCGAACCCTCGGTTTTGGCGCATTGACCGGCGTCTTCCTCACGGCTCCGCTCATAGCCATCCTGTACCTCGTGGACAAGTGGATCGACCTGTCTTTCCCGCCGTTCGACACGTTCGACTGGGTAGCGCGCATACTGCCGGGCCCGATGGTGACGTTCGGCATCGACCTGATGGTCGACTCCCTGATGCTGGTGGGGCTGAGCGTCAAGGACTTCGCGAAGACCGCAGAGCAGATCATGGCGGTCATGATATTCCTGGGCGCCGGAGTCGTGGCGACGATCATCATCTTCGCGCTCGTGGAGAGGCGCATCTGGGGCGCCCGGCCTCAGCTTGGCGCGCTGGTCGGGCTGATCGTCGGCATACCTGTCGCACTCATCACGTTCAGCATCGGCCAGTCGTCCCTTGACCCGACCGTGAACTTCGTTTGGGTGCTGATCGCGTCGGTGGCCTGGGGAACAGCGTCGGCGCTGGTGGCCCAACGACTGATACCGGAGCGCCAGGTCTTCGTCTCCGAGGACGGAGAGCGGTCCGTCGAGGTACTTGGCAGACGCCAGTTCCTGGTGCGGATGGGAGTCGCGACCGCGACCCTCACAGTGGCCGGAGCTGGCATCGGGCGAGTCATGGCTGGCAACGAACAGCGAAGGCTGGAGGCCGAGCTCGTCGCAATGAAGCAGCGAGTCGCCGACAGTGCGGCAGCAGGCATAATCGAGCTTCCCAACGAAGACGATCCCCTGAAACCCGCCCTGGGCACCCGACCCGAGTACACCCAGGTCAGGGACCACTACAAGATATTCATCCGGTCTCAGCCTAGTATCATCGACGGCGACACCTACACGCTGCCGATCACGGGTTCCGTAGAGAACCCCATGTCGCTGACCATCGACGACATCCGAAACAGGTACGACCCGAAGAACGAGTTCGTCACTCTTGCCTGCATCTCGAACCGGGTGGGCGGAGACCTCATCAGCACGACCTACTGGACTGGCGCGAGCCTGCAGGACATCCTCGCGGACCTGAAGCCGCTGCCGAGCGCGACGCACCTGTTCATCGAGAGCGAAGACGGCTTCTTCGAGACCGTTGCCCTCGATCTGATAGCGTCTGACCCCAGGATCATGCTGGCCTACAACTGGGACGGACGTCCGATACCGTTCGACCACGGCTTCCCGCTGAGGATCTGGATCCCGGATCGCTATGGCATGAAGCAGCCGAAGTGGATAACCAGCATCGAGGTCATCGACCAGTACAAGCCCGGCTACTGGGTGGAGCGTGACTGGGATGAGGTCGCGCGTATGCACGCCACGGCGGTCATCGATACCGTGGCCATAGACGCGATTATCGAGGACGGAGACCAAAAGCTGATACCTGTCGGCGGAATCGCGCACGCGGGAGTCCGGGGTATCTCGAAGGTCGAAGTCCGGGTCGACGAAGACGGGCCGTGGCAAGAGGCGCAGCTCCGCAAGCCTCTCTCCGATGCGACGTGGGTGATCTGGCGGTACGACTGGCCCTTCGAAGAGGGTCGACACAACTTCGAGGTGCGAACCTACGAGGCCGACGGCACTCCACAGACCGAGGAGGTCAACCCGCCCAGGCCCAGCGGCGCGACCGGCCTGCACTCCAAGAACGCGACGATCGAGGCGTAGCCTCCCAGAGCCTATGTTAGTTTGGCAGACAGTGTTTTCACCCTCACCCTAACCCTCTCCCTGAGGGAGAGGGGACTTTAGATTCCGTATAGCTGCAGCCTCCCGGCAAGCTCTGTAAGCTATACTGCCCCTGACTCTGGATTGCCGAGCGGCGAGCCACTAAAGTGGGTTCCGGCCTTCGCCGGAATGACGAAGGGGTGGTCAATGACAGAACTTTTCGAACTCACTGCAAGAGAGGCGGTCGACAAGCTCAGGAGCGGGGCGGTTTCGACTTCGGAACTGATCGACGCGGCGCTCGGGCGCATTGAGCAAACCGACGGCGCTCTCAACGCGCTCCCAATCCTGTGCGCTGATCGGGCACGAGAGCACGCCGCCAGGCTGGAACACCCCGATCCCGCCGACGCGCCGCGCGGGTACCTGTACGGCCTGCCAATCGCGATCAAGGACATGAAGGACGTCGGGGGCGTGCTATGCACGCGTGGGTCGCCGATCTTCGCAGACCACGTGCCCGAGGAGTCCGACCTGCTCGTCACCATCCTGGAGTCGAGAGGTGGCGTGGTTCTGGCGAAGTCGAACACTCCCGAGTTCGCCGCCGGTGCGAACACGTTCAACGAGGTGTTCGGGAAGACCCGCAACCCGTGGAACACCGACATGACCTGCGGCGGCTCGTCCGGAGGCTCAGCGACCGCGCTGGCATCCGGACAGGTATGGCTGGCGTCGGGGAGCGACCTCGGAGGCAGCCTGCGTATTCCGGCGAGCTTCTGCTCGGTCATCGGACTCCGTCCGACGCCGGGTAGGGTCGCACACGGGCCGAGGTCGATGCCGTTCGGCACACTGGCGGTCGAAGGTCCGATGGGACGCACGGTTGGAGACACGGCGCTGATGCTGGACGCGCAGGCCGGAGCGTACCGCGAAGACCCTCTCAGCCTGCCCGCGCCTGAGAGGTCGTTCGTCGACTGGGTGGACAACCCGACGACGCCACGCCGAATCGGGTTCACGCCGGACCTGGGTCTGACTGCAGTCGACCCGGAGGTCGCCGAGATCTGCCGCAATGCCATGGCCCACTTCAGGGACATGGGCGCTGAGGTCGAAGACGCGAGCCCCGACATGGGCGACTCGGAGTGGATATTCCAGACTCTCAGAGGGGCGTCGTTCGTGGCGAACTACAGGACGCTGCTTGCCGAGCGCAGGTCGGAACTCAAGCCTGAGATGATCTGGAACATCGAGCACGGCCTGGGGCTGTCGCAGGACGACCTCGCGCGCGCCAAGCTGGAGCGCGGGGCGCTCATCAACCGCACCGCGGAGTTCTTCGGCAAGTACGACCTGCTCGCGTGCCCGGTGGTGCTCGCTCCGCCGTTCGACGTGAACATCCGATACCTGAGCGAAGTGAACGGCGTGGAGTTCGACACCTACATCAGCTGGCTGATCATGACGTTCGCGCTGACGCTGACGAGCGCTCCTGCGATCTCGGTGCCGTGTGGATTTACAGAGTCGGGGCTGCCTGTGGGTCTGCAGATCGTCGCCCCCTGGAAAGAGGAGGGCTACCTGCTCGGGGCGTCTGCGCTGTTCGAGGAGGCGGCTGGGCTGAGCAAGCTGGTGCCGATGGATCCGCGTACGGCTGTGTAGGGTCGGGTTTTAAACCCGACCCTACCGGCATCGGCAACGTGAGAAGATCGTTTGGCAGTGGCAGAATTGTGTAGTAGAAGGGCAGGTTTAAAACCTGCCCTTCTACCGTCCCCTAATCGAAGGTTGGCAATACGAGGGGCGGGTTTAAAACCCGCCCCTCTACAGGCATCGAAAGATTGCGTGTGGGTTCCCGCTTGCGCGGGAATGACGGGTAAGGAACAAGGAGAATTCACATGGCGCGCCTCGAGGGCAAGGTTGCGGTGATTACTGGGGCCACTGGTGGTATCGGCCGAGCGGCGGCGAAGCTGTTTGTGGATGAGGGGGCTCGGGTTGCGCTGGTCGACCTTGATGAGGCGGCGCTTCGGGAGGTTGCTGAGTCCATCGGTGAGGAGAGGGCCAGCTACACCGCGGCGGACGTGACTCAACCGAACGAGACACAGGCGTACATCAACGCGGCCGTCGATCGCTGGGGTGGCATCGACATACTCCTGGCCAACGCGGGAATCGAGGGAGAACTGGCTCCGATAACCGACTATCCAATCGACGTCTTCGACCGGGTTATGGCGGTCAATGTTCGCGGACCATGGCTCGGGGTCAAGTACGTGATGCCGGTGATGAGCCAGGACGGTGGCGGCAGCATCGTCATCACGTCCTCCGGCGCAGGCGTCAACGGAACGCCGGACATGTCGGCGTACGGCATCAGCAAGCATGCGGTCATCGGACTGATGCGCACCACCGCGCTGGAGGGGGCGCCGTTCGGTATTCGGGCCAACACCGTGAATCCGGCTCCAATCGAGACGCGCATGATGCGCTCCATAGAGAATATGCGCGTGGCATCCATGGACGACTCAGCAGTCACCGTCGATGTGGTGAAACAGTCCTCGGCGTCGCGCATCCCGCTGGAACGGTACGGGACTCCTGAGGAGGTAGCTCATCTTATGCTTTTCCTCGCCAGCGACGAAAGCAGCTACTGCACCGGCGGCGTCTACATGGTGGACGGAGGCAGGTCGGCAGGCAGCCGGTAGGTTTTTCTTCCCTGAGACAGCCTCAAGTGTGCAACAGATCAAGAACACTCGATGACAGTAAAGGAGATTCGATATGTCCCGTTTGGAGGGAAAGGTTGCGGTGATTACTGGGGCCGCCGGTGGTATCGGTCGGGCTGCGGCGAAGCTGTTTGTGGATGAGGGTGCGCGGGTGGCGCTGGTCGACCTCGATGAAGCTGCGCTCCGAGAGGTTGCTGGCTCCCTTGGCGAGGAGAGGGCCAGCTACACCGCGGCCGACGTGACTCAGCCGGACCAGACACAGGCGTACATCAACGCGGCCGTTGAGCGCTGGGGCGGAATCGACATCCTCCTGGCCAACGCAGGCATCGAGGGAGTCATGTCTCCCATAACCGAATACCCCATAGACGTCTTCGACCGGGTCATGGCGGTCAACGTGCGCGGCGTGTGGCTCGGGGTCAAGTACGCGATGCCGGTGATGAGCAGGGGCGGTGGTGGCAGCATCGTTGTCACGTCTTCCACAGCCGGAATCAACGGGACGCCGGAGATATCGGCATACGGCATCAGCAAGCACGCGGTCATTGGCCTAATGCGCGCTGCCGCGCTGGAAGGGGCAGAGATGGGCATACGGGTCAACACCGTCAACCCGGCGCCGATCGAGACCCGCATGATGCGCTCCATAGAGGAGATGCGTGCGGCGAGGATGGACGATTCAGCGGTAACCGCGGAAGAGGTGAAGCAGTCTACGCTTTCGCGGATGACGCTGGGGCGGTATGGAGAACCCGAGGAAGTCGCGCACCTGATGCTGTTCCTCGCCAGCGACGAAAGCAGCTACTGCACCGGCGGCGTCTACATGGTGGACGGGGGCAGGTCTGCGGGTGGGCGGTAAGTAGCCCACTAGTGCGAAAACATCAGCCGCTTTGCCTCTGAGCAGAGGCCTGAGCCTTCTATAAGGGCTGTTCTGAACGCAATACATTCAATGCCCTCAATCTTCTGCTGCGCGACGCGGAGAGCAGTAGGCCCACATCCGAAAGTCAGCTATCTGTTCGCGTTCGTCTATAGTCCTCATAACCTGAGGGACGAAGTCGTAACGTTTGATTGAATCGCGGAATCCTCCGTCGCCTTCCCCATTTCCCGCTCACAATCCGGCCAAAGGTGCCGTGCGTGATTGGAGAATGCCACCCAGGTCTAGCACTGGCTTTGTGAATTTCCCCACAAACTTGACACGACAGTCGAATAATTTAGAATCAGAGTTGGTGAAATTTATTTCTAGAATTTCTGTACACATTCAGTCTGAGGGCTGAGTGTGTAACGGATCACGAGGGACACATTCAGAGGCTAGTCAGGAGGTTTGTCTGACTATCGGAAATCAGCGGGAGAGGACATTGGGAGATTTCAAGATGAAACGGTTGGTGTGGTTAGTGCCGATTTCGATGGTTGTGATTGTTCTGATAGCTGCATGCGCTGGAGAAACGGTCGTCACTAAAGAGGTCATCAAAGAGGTGCCGGTTGAGGTCGAAAAAGAGGTCATCAAAGAGGTGCCGGTTGAGGTCGAGAAGGTAGTTGAGAAAGAGGTAGAGAAGATCGTCCAGGTGGAAGTGGAGAAGGTTGTGGAGGTGGAGAGAGAGGTTGTGAAGGGTGGCCAGTTGATCATTGGGATGCAACTCGAGCCGGACAACCTGGATCCTGCCGTGACTCCATGGGCTGTGTCGCACAGTGTGATGATGAACATCTATGACACCGTCGTGTATGAGAACCACGATGCCTCATTCCATCCTGGCATTGCGGAGTCCTGGGAAGTAGCTGAAGATGGCCTGAGCTACACATTCAATCTAAAGCAGGGAGTCACATTCCACGACGGCACACCCTTTAACGCTGATGCAGTGAAGTTCAACTTCGATCGCATCAGCGACCCGGAAACCAAGTCTGGCTTCGCGGTGACGCTGCTAGGGCCGTATGCCGGGAGACGGTCAATTTCGAGACGCCATTTGCTCCATTCCTTGATGGAGCCAGCCAGGCATTCCTCGGTATGGTATCGCCCACAGCGGTAGAAACGCATGGAGAGGATTTCGGGATAAACCCGGTTGGCACCGGTTTCATGAGATTCGAGAACTGGGTGCGTGGCGACCATATCGAGTTGGTCAGAAATGACGACTACAACTGGGCGCCACCAATTTGGGGGCACCAGGGGCCAGCCTACCTGGAAAGCGTAATAATCAAGATGATCCCCGAACAGGGCACACGCATGGCCACCCTTGAATCGGGTGAGACCAACTTCATAATGAGTGTTCCACCATCCGAGTTCGCAAGGCTGGCCGGAGATCCAAATTACCAGATCATCCTAGGCAATATGCCTGGGCTGCCAAGCGTGGTCATGATCAACACGAGCCTACCTCCAACTGACGACCTTGCGGTTCGGCAGGCACTGATGCATGCGTTGGATAGGGAGACCGTTCGTAAGATCGTCAATTTCGGCATCCCCGGGCCAACGGAGAATCCCCTGTCCACATATACTGCTGGCTACAACTACGACAACGAGGGCCTGTACCCGCACGACCCCGAAAAAGCCAAAGAACTGCTGGAGGGCGCGGGTTGGGCCATGGGTTCCAGTGGCTTCTACGAAAAGGACGGAAACACCCTCAAGCTGGTTACCGGTCACGTCGGGTCACAGAAGGACTCGCTGACTGTGATGCAGGCCCAAGCCAGAACAGTTGGCATCGACTGGGAGCTGAGCGAGTTGGCTTCTTCGACTTGGATCGACTCCGCAAAGGCGGGCAAGTTCAACGCGGCGGCCATAGGCTGGGTCTCCAGCGATCCAATCATCCTGGAGCAGTTCTACCACTCCAAGAACATCGACTCAGGTTTCAACTGGCCCCGGTATAACGATTCTCATATGGACGACATACTGGATCGGGCCTCGGGGTCGACTGATCCGGAAGAACGGGTCGAATTGTACAAAGAGGTCCAGAAGATAGCCATGGAAGAGGCAACGGTGTACCCGATCCATGACAACGTAGGGATCTCTGCCTCCGCATCAAATGTTGTGGGTATCAAGGCCGATATTCGAGGCTTCTACCACTGGCTCTACGATGCCTACGTCAAGGAAGAGTAGAGACATCCGGGGGGTTCCTGCCTAACCCCTTGTCACTCTAAGAGGTTTCGTGGACTAGCTATCGCCACACTCTAGTCCACGAAACCCACGTGTTCCCCCGCAGGAGATACGCGAACAGTGCAACGCTATGTGCTGACACGACTGGCGGTATTCCCGCTTGCATTGCTGATTATATCGGCAATCGTGTTCCTCATGTTGTACATGCTGCCAGGCGATCCCGCAGAGGCCCTTCTTGGACCTAACGTCGTGTCAGCAGACCAAGTCGAACAGCTCCGGGAACAGTTAGGGCTGAACGATCCTCTACATATTCAGTACGGGCGATTTCTTGGAGGTGCCCTTCGTGGGGATTTCGGCCGCTCACTACGAAGCAGGAGACCCGTTTTTGAAGAGCTACTGACCCAGTTGCCAGCCACCTTGGAGTTGACTTTCGGCGCTCTGGGCCTGGCTATCGCAATCGGTTTCCCGTTGGGTCTTCTGGCTGCCCTGAGACCGAACACATGGATAGATAGTCTAAGCATGTTGATTGCTGTAGCGGGGCTGGCGATGCCCAGTTTCTGGCTTTGCCTGCTTCTCATCTTCTTTTTCTCTGTGCATCTTGGGTGGTTTCCAGCTACGGGTCAGGGTGGATTGGAACGTCTGGTGCTGCCTGTATTTGCACTGGGATACTATGCAGCTTCTCTGATCGCTCGCCTGGTACGCTCAGCCACGTTGGAGGTATTGCGGCAAGACTACATTACGACCGCGCGCGCCAAAGGTCTGGCAGGTTCCGTGGTTATGTACCGGCATGTCATGAGGAATGCGCTTATTCCAGTGATCACTATCCTTGGCGTCCAGTTCGGATTCCTGCTGGGCGGAACTGTGATCGTTGAGACGATTTTCGGTAGGCCGGGCATTGGACGACTTCTGATCGATGGGATCCTGTACCAGGACTATCGCGTCGTGCAGGCGACTATAATTTTCATCGCCATGGGGTTCCTCACGACTAACCTGGTTGTGGACATCATCTACGGTCTCATCGATCCCCGCATAAGGTACGACTAGCAGGACATGTGTGGACCATGAGAGATGCTGAACAGACTCCTTCGACTCTGTCATCGGTTCAAAGTACGGGACTATTGTCGCAGTCTTGGTATCGACTTCGCAGGAACCACGGCGCCATAGTCGGCATGGCAATGCTTCTGGTTCTCGGAGTGATCGCTATCGCTGGCCCCTATATTGCCCCCCATGATCCCAACGTGATTGATCCAGACTTGGTCCTGAAGGCCCCCCACGGAGAGCGTCTACTGGGAGCAGACCAATTCGGACGCGACATCCTCAGCCGCATACTGCACGGGGCACGTCTCTCGCTGCAGCTGGGCATTACCACAATAGGAATTGCAGCTGCGGCTGGGACGATCATAGGACTATTCTCCGGATACAAGGGCGGCTGGAGTGACTTCCTCATCCAGCGCGCCACCGACTTGATGCTGATCTTCCCGTCTCTGTTGCTGGCGCTCTTTGTCGTCGCGGTAATGGGATCCAGCATTCGGAACCTCATGCTGGCTGTGGCGATAGCGTTTATTCCCATCTATATCAGGCTCGTTCGGGGGTCTGTACTCTCAGCCAAGGAGAATGTCTACGTTGACGCCGCTCGAGCCGCTGGGTGTACTGATGTTCGCATCATGCGGAAGCACATACTGCCGAATGTTTTCGCCCCGATCATCGTGTTGGCGACTCTCGGTGTTGGCGAGGCCATCGTGGTTGTAGCAGCCCTTGGCTTCCTAG
>JAGWBK010000039.1 GCA_021295915.1 Dehalococcoidia bacterium | reverse complement strand
CTCCTGGGTACCAGATCATCGTCCTCACAGACCGGCATATATAGTAGTCACGACCGGCAAAAGTAATTGTCGTCGTTCATCTGGTGTTGTCATGCCAGATGATAGGCCGTCCTGAATATGCCCCTGCCCATCCAATAGAGTCAAAACGGCGAGGCGTGCCTCTGTAAGCAATTTGGCAGAGTCGAGCACGCCCTGCAACACCGAGTCCAGTTCAAGCGATTCATTAATGCGCAGGCTGGCCTGGCTCAAGCGAGACAGATGCTCGCGCAATACGACGTTCTCTTGCTCCAGCTCCTCAAACCGATCCACTCAGCTTACCTCTCGCTGTTTCACACGGACACTTCGCACAGAATGTCCAGACGCAATCGATGATATTGGATGCTATGAGCCATGATGTGCCAATGATATAACCAAGGGGCCAGAAAGCACATTCCAGTTATCCCTCGCAAAGTACAATTGATTCACAGTTCGATTATCAGAACAGTGATTCCAATCTAAGGGGGTCGACAGTGAGGAAACTGGCATTAGGCATTCTGGTTGTTGTTGTTCTGCTTGGTGCTGTCTTAGCCATGCGCACATTGTTGTCCCCTGGACACCTTAATGGCTAGCAGGGTCGTCCAGATACACGGTGCAGAGGATATTGACCAGCTTAGTGCCCGAGGTGTCTCCTTCATGCTGGAGGTCCCAAGTGGCGAAAAGGAAGGAACCCACCCGCAGGGGATAGGAGCCGAGGTCATGTACATCCTTCAGGGTTATGTCCGAGTTCGGGGGAGTCAACTGATGGTCGTCGAGCTCGACGATCTTGAAACGGAAGATGGCACGGTCGAGATAGGGTACGTGGTCCTCATGAAGAGGGAATCAGTATGGCTTACGTGCTGACGGTGGAGCAGGGAACGGACAACGTCGCGACCACACTGTCGCAGTTGACCAGGCTGTTTTCAAATGATCACGTCGCCATGCGCTGGCTTGAGTCGATCAGGTGGCCGGATGAACTGCGGTGAGCCTTCTGTGACGGCAACTGGAGGTTGCATCGTCGCCCGCAGCATCCCACCATGCCGTACTATTCTGGTCCATGTCTCCGGAATTTTTCGTTCAGTTCCAACACAATCATGCAGCATAGGTAGGCGAGCTATCGGGCGTGGGTCACGGCCATTCATCTGTTGAGCAACCAGTTCGAGGCACTGCCTTGGCAGGCTTGGGACGCACTTCTGGGTGTCAGGGACGAAACTGCGTGGAAAATGATGAGGCAGATCCACGAGATATAAGCACCGATCGTCGGACCCTGCCAAGAATCCCGGAAGGATGAGCCAGGAAGTGGAGAGTAACTTGACGCCATGTCCGCTATGAAAGGAACCCGTCAGATGGACGTGGATAGGCTACTGAAACTGCCTTGAGTAAACGAGGTGATTGGGCAGGTCACCTCGGGGGCGCATCAGTCATTGTTTGCTTACCAATGCCCCCATTGGCAAGAGGCTGATGCGTCCCAACCGGGGGTATTGGGCGCACTCCCCTTCTTTGATCCTCTTTATCCAGAACTAGAGTGCCCCGTACCCGCTCTATCAGGAGAAAACTTCATGGCGAGGAAACTGATTGTGAGTATTTTGGTGATGGCTCTGACTATTGTTGCCGTACTGCTGATCATGCGGGTTGTCGCCACCAAATCTAGCTCAGACTGATCTCAAAGGCGTATCCCGACACTATGAGGGCATGAACACCGGGATGAACATACTGTCGCCGGTGAATTGGCGCGGGAATGGCCCCCAGGTCCTAAAGCCTGAACTGTAACTGGACTGCATGTCGCCTAGTCTGATAATAGCTCTCTCATCCTGCCTGTAGCAGATGATGGTTACGGCTACCGCTGCGTTGGTGATGACCAGATCTTCCCACTGAATATTTCCGACGGTCTCTTTGCTCACGGCTGCACTACTCCAACCTGTGCAACCATTCTCATCAGCTTTCAACCTGCATTGACTTCGCGTACCTACCCAATGCCGAAAGTGGGAAGTAGTTGCGGTACAGGTGGTAATTGATCATGAAAGCAGCGCTCATTTCGGGACCCTGCGAGTTGGCGCCGTCGAGTGGTTCGTATTCCTCAGGCCTTACGCCTGGACCGTAGCCTGGAAAGCCGCATCCTGTGAACTGTGGTTCAATCCATGTTCCATCTTCTTGCTGACGTTCAAGCAGGTATTCGACGCCTCGAACCACGGCCCCATCCCTCGCTTCACCTGCCGCCAAGAGCGCCATGAGAGCCCAAGAGGTCTGTGACGGAGTACTTTCACCCTGTCCGCGCAGGGAGGGGTCTGCGTAGCTTACACAGGTCTCACCCCACCCCCCGTCCGTGTTCTGGTGTGCCAGAATCCATTCGACAGCCCGCCGTACTCGAGGTTCGGTCATGTCCACCCCGAGTGCTTCCAGGGCAGGCAGCACTGCGCCTGTCCCGTAGATATAGTTCACACCCCAGCGTCCGAACCACGGTCCGTCGTGCTCTTGCTGCTCCCAAATGTAGGATAGCCCCCTCCGAACGGCTGGGTGTTCTATCGAATACCCCAACGCAGCATACATCTCCAATACGTGGGCGGTCACGTCAACGCTTGGTGGGTCGAGGAGTTCGCCGAAGTCGGCGAACGGGATTTGCGCCAACTCGTCAGAGTCATTGTTCCAATCGAACGCTGCCCAACCGCCGTTTGAGCACTGCATCCCTGTCAGCCATTTGACAGCACGTTCGACTGCCGCAACCCGCGCCAGCTCGCCGTATTCATCGCCCATTCTGGTGAACGCCAGATCCGTCACGACGATAGCTGAGTCGTCGATGTCCGGGTAGTGGACATTATCGAACTCGAAGGCCCATCCGCTGGGTTCGAGGTGGGGTCTGTACACGGCCCAGTCGCCCTTGACGCGGATCTCTTCTTGTATGAGCCAGGCTGCGGCACGCTGTATGACAGGATGACTGGATGACACTCCAGAGTCTATGAGTCCGCGCATCGCAAGGCACGTATCCCAAACTGGTGAGAGGCAAGCCTGTACCCTAAGTGCAGCGCCATCCCCCGAAGGGAGGCTCCAGTTCTTCCTGAAAGCTTCCAGCCCCTTTGAGATAACGGGGTAATCCAGTGGGTAACCCAGGGCGCTCAAAGCAATTAGCGAGTACACCCACGGGGGCTGGATACCGGCCCAGGAGCCATCTGCTTCCTGGTGGCTGATGATCCAGTCTACCGCAGCCTTGATTGCCCTCTCCCGACCGGGCATAAAGGGCAGGTTGCGATAGATGCGAGCGACCCTGTCCAACACCAGGAACCACCCCTTGAGTGAGAAGGGTTTTGCCTTCCAGCGGGAAATCGAGAATGTGACCGGGCCCTCCGGGTAGAGTTCCATGATCCAGGACCTTTCCGGAGGGGGGCGCGTTGGATGGAGCGTGAGGATTACGGTCATCGGCACTATGGTCGCTCGCGCCCAACTGGCGAAACGGTAGATATTGAAGGGCGCCCACTTGGGCAACAGCATCATGTCGGGAGGCATGGCAGGCGTTCCCTTCCAGTCCCACTGACCGAACAGGGCAAGCCATATCTTGGTGAATACGCGAGCCTTGGGAACACCTCCGCGCCTTAGGATGAAGTCGCGGGCCTTTGCCATGTGAGGCTCGTCAGAAGAGTCTCCAACCAGCTTGAGTGCAAAGTAGCACTCGATAGACGTGCTCAGGTCCCCGGGAGCTCCATAGTACATCCGCCAGGAGCCGTCGGGCGACTGCCTGCGGCGGATATCCTCTGCAATTCGTGGTATCCGGTCTCCTTCGTCCGACCCCATAAAGTGCGTGAGCATGACATACTCCGCCTCCATCGTCGGGTTGGACTCTAGCTCGCCCCACCAGTACCCGTCCTCACACTGCGAGCGAAAGAAGTACTGCTGCGTCCTAACCAACGCTTCCCGGAGTCGGCTTGCACAGCTCTTCTCGGCCAACTTCGACACCCTGCCCTACGATGGCTTACCGGTGAACAGCGCGAAAGCCCCGGTCACAGCTGACGCGTAATTGCTGGCAGAATGGCTTGCACAGCCATCTGCAGGGCGCGCGATGCCCTACGCGACTTCAGCGCGAGCGGCAGGAAGCTCCTGACCGTAGCGGGACGTAGGATCGCTCTGAGTGCGTGTGCCCACTCCCGACGGCCTCCATCAGCAACGATGGTTGCGATAAAGGCAGGGAGAGGATAGTAGGCTTCGTCCAATACAGCACGGATCCCGATGAGAGGGACATCCCTCGATGCTGCTACATCGGCAATCCAACGCCCTTCCATGTCCACCACAAGCGCTCCGCTACCGTTGTATGCGCGACGCTTGGCCAGGGGCGTAAGAAGAGGCTCGTCCACAGTGAGGACCGCTCCTTCCAGTACAGAGAGGCCCGACTCACGCAGCAGCATCGCTGCGCGGGTGGCATGGGGAGCGCCATGGACAGCTGCGCTTGAGCCATGCAGGTATGAATTCCCCACTACCAACTCACCCGGGTGAAGATGAGGATCGAGCGCCCCTGCGTATCCCAAGGAGAGGAGCAGCCGGCATGGCGCGGTGTCGAGAAGTCCTGCGAGCAGCTCGCCCGCATTACGTCCTAGGCCAATGACGCTCGCGCGAGTGCGCTCGTTGCCGCAGCCCAGTCCTCCCAGTTCACGCTGCGTAGGAGCAACCGTAAGGAGGGGAGCCGCGGTGGTCTGGGTACACATTTCATTCCGCTTGCGGGCGAAGTGGGTTCATGCCGGTCTGTGGCTGTTCATCCCGCTTTTGCTGGAAGATCTCGAAGTGCCTGACCGATACCGCGGCCGCGTCACGCCCGGTCAAGAGCACATGGGTAATATCGTCGTAAGGGATGGAGACCTCACGACCGGTGCCGGTCTCAAACAGCTGGACAAACGGCTGCCTGGCGCGAGCATTACGGTTGAAGAGGTAGCCGGTAAGCGATTTTCCGTCGTCCGTCTGGATAGTAACGTCGCCGCGGTATTGGAAGGCTCGCTCTATGAGCTCATCGACAGTGCCTTCTGCCCCCTCGATTTCCGTATCATGCGGTGACCGATGCTCGTTCATAGATTACAGCTTGCCTGTAATGGTGGTGACGGCGGAATCCCGCAGGCCACGCCATGTTGAGAACGTGGCATGTATGGCGGAGGGCTCGTAGCCGGAGTGTACCATGCAGTCCTGGCAATTGTGGTTGCCGCTCGCCCGTCCGTACTCCTCCCAGTCTGTCTCATCCATCAGCTCCCGGAAGGTGGCGGCGTAGCCATCCTGCAGCAGGTAGCACGGGCGCTGCCATCCGAATATCGTGTACAGGGGGTTGCCCCACGGCGTGCATTCGAACTCCCGCTTGCCCATCAGGAATTGAAGGAACAGTGGCGACTGGTTGAATCGCCAGCGTTTCTTCCTATGGGCAAGTACCTGGGAGAAGAGTTCCTGAGTGCGCTCCCGCTCCAGGAAGGAGTCCTGGTCCGGGGCCTTGTCGTAGTTGAACCCCGGAGACACCATCATGCCTTCGACATCCAGGTCCATCATGGCATCGAAGAACTCTCGAACACGCATCGGTTCAGCCGAGTTGAAGAGCGTGGTATTGGTAGTGACCCGAAAGCCGCGTTGGACTGCTTCCTGTATCGCCTCGACTGCTATGTCATAGACTCCGTTCCGGCACACCGAAGCGTCGTGCTCCTCGCGCAGGCCGTCCATGTGCACACTGAAGCTGAGCCACTTCGAGGGGGAGAAAACATTCTCCTCTAGCTTCTGCTTGAGCAGCAACGCATTGGTGCAGAGATAGACGTACTTCTTTCGAAGCGTCAATTCTTCGACCAGCTGACCAATGTGTGGGTAGAGCAGCGGTTCTCCACCGGGGATACTGACGATGGGCGCTCCGCACTCCTCCACCGCGGAGATACACTGCTCCACCGTGAGCGCACGCTTGAGCACGTGGGAAGGATACTGGATCTTGCCGCAGCCAGCGCAGGAGAGATTGCAGCGGAGCAGGGGCTCCAGCATCAGCACAAGGGGATAGCGGTCTCGCCGAGCTACTCGCTGCTTGACCACATGTGACGCTACTGCGAGCGCCTGTGATAAAGGCACTCTCATGGGGGTTGCCCTTTCACTTGGAACTGGCTCCGATGTAGTGTAACAGAATTCCATGTAGACAAAGTGGGCGGCCCTTTGGCAGCTCCAGTCACGCTAACTTCACGTTTCACGCGAGAATCGGTCGGCCAGGACAGCCATTCCCTTCGTTACAATCGGTGGACCGGAGGGCACCACCTAGCCGGAGGCTGGATGCAACCTGCTGTTGCCTCGGCCAGACCGGGACCTCCCACCAGCACCCCCCCATTTCGACCAGGCATACTTACAGATGCCCGGCGTGAGGTGAATGGCATTCGCCGCATCATCAATGTTTCAATCCTCATCCGGCCGTCCAGCACGGTTGTGCCGCCCCGGTCCTGTGCAAGAGGGGGCGTCGATCTTCGTCTTGGGTCTCCAATTTCGTCTATCACACGAGCCTTGTCAGGCTCACGCCGTTGGGTAGGTCCGACTTGTCGACCAGAAGATGGTAATCCTGGATCCTCCTGGGGGCGACCACACCGTCCTCCATTCTGACCGATACACGGTCGAACAGGACATGAGCTGGCGCATTCCCCAGTTTGCTGTCGTGACTGAACACATACAGCCCCCGACATGCTATCATCCCGCGCCCAGCTGACCGGTCCAGGACCCACATGCTGGTCAACGCACTCCAGAAGATACCCATATCCTGTTCGTCCACACCCGTCTGGTCCGCGAAGTGCGGGTTGAAGAAACCGTGGGCCCTGTAAAGGCCGTAGGGCACCAGCATCTTCCGCCGCGCACGGCGCCGTCCACCTCGGACACAGAAACTTCAGTGTCTTCCGTTCGGGTCACCGCGACTCTAGTAATGGACAGGTCAAGCGGCATGATGGGATCGATGGACCTCGCGAAGGTCAGTTGAAACGGGCCACGGACCTGGCCGCAGTTGACGCCGGTAGTCATCACAGCGCCGAACATCCTTATGTCGTAGAAGTTCCGGCACATCCACTCCCTGGCCCTGTCGATGTCAGTCCGGCTCTGCCTGGTGCCGGTTGACCGAATGCCAAGTTCGTCATACGCTCTCTGGTGCTTCGCGTTCAGTGCCTCACCGCTCTGCACGTAGATCTTGTACCTCGGTTCGCGTCCTCCCAGGGCGTCAACCCAGTCACGCACCCTCCTCTTCAGAGAGACGTCAGTAACCAGACCATGCATGGTCTCAGGGTCGACGCGGGTTAGGTTGCCGGCGTCTGGATCGCCATTCGGATTGCCGTCCGTTATGTCGAACAACAGCTCGAGCGCCATTCGCCGAAAGCACAAGGCCACAGACAGCGTCTTCATTGTGTTCGTATCTGCTGTCGGCGGCCTTCCGATCTCCAGCCAGTTCCCTGACATCGGATTCCTCTGGGGAGGTCACCACCCGGACCCAGTCCTTTTGGGGCTTCTCGCTTGACCACAGGATGAGCTTCATTGAGGGGAACCCGATATGGGCGTCCGGGTTCGACAGCAGGTGGTTTAGCGACTCGGTAAACTTCTCGGCGCATTCGGCGCAGGTAGGTGCGATCTGGTTGTTCTTTCAGACCATAGGACTCGAAAACGGAATTGTGGGCGGATATTAGAGACGTACCAGTCGGGTGGCCGCCCGGTATCTCCTTCACCTTCTTCTGTAGGCGATCTAGCACAGGTCTTTCCTGTCCACAGACCAGGCACTGCAGTACGCGTTCACCGGCATCTCCCGCAACTTCAGCCCAGAATCTCCGTACCAGAGGAGACTCTGTCGGGAACTCCCCGTTCACGCGGAAGGTGACGCCCGCTGCTGCGTCGAAGGCAGTGCCCAGATTCAGGCGTTTCACGCCGCCATCATGGAAGAACCTTGAAACGGCTTGCATGGACGCAAGTCCTGTCGCCTGCGAGCACCGGTCCACTAACTCCACGTAGGCGACGTGCCTCACAGACACACGCTCCTGATTGGAGCCTTCTCTCCTGACTCCCAGCGTGTACTCGCCGTTATCGCTCAGGAGCAGCGGCCTGACTCCCTTAGATCTGACGAGAAATGGGGCCATCCTCGGCACACCCCTGCGCATCCCAGGCCGGTTGGGGTCGCTGGTGACCACAGGCGAACGGCCCAGTGGCCTACCTGCTGTGTCCAGGTCTATGAGGTAGCGGATGGGTCTGATGGTGTAGAACGTCGGTGGGACCTCGAATCGCCCGCTGTCGGCGAACTCACTGAGTCGCTGAAGCAACATCAGTCGCCATCCTCGTGGGAAGATCGCAGCACGCGCACCTTGGAGCGTTACAATCCCACTTTCAATGCCCCAGTCACCCGCACCAGATCGTCCGCAAGGCGGTTCCAATTGGAAACCAGAGAGTGGTTGCATCCAACCGACAACCAGCCAACGATATCCGATCCAGAAACATGCGCTTTCACGCTGCCAGAGCACCACCACCATTTCGGCATGCCCGTGCATTACTTTTCATATGACTTCTGTGTATCATGTGAAGTTTTGGACGATCACAAAGAAATCATCTTCATGAGTGACTTGGAAGTCAACTGATTTCAGTCCACTCCTGGGACGGGATTGCTACTTATCTGGCCACATATCATCGTCGTTATTGCATATTTCCAATCTCGTTCCACTACATTTGGAGAGCTTCCGCCGCAGGGTAGCCCTTTTCTCGGGTCAAGTGTCATCCAGCCTCGCCCGCAAGACAATTGCCTCGACAATGCACTGGCATACATATTTCGTTGTTGGTTTTTTGTGAACTTCATTGGAATTAGCAAAAACTGTCCATAAGTTGGCTAGATGCAGGCCGCTGTGGGGGGGTTTACTAGTAGTGTAAGCAGACCTGCGATCTTTAACTCTGGATCTGCCTTGATTATGGTCTTGGTCTGTAGCTAGATCCCCAACCCTGGGATGGGAGTGACATAAGAGCCCTTGAGAATGAAGGTGATTCTAGCCTCGATAGCGGTACTATTGGTCGGCCTTGTGGCCGAATTGGCTGCCTACTCACAGTTCTCTTCAATTTCACATAACACCGTACACGCCCAGACACTGACAGATGGAAACGTTGCTCCTGTCGTGACCGACACAACCTCGGACCCCATCTGGAATCGTATACCGCAGTGCGACGAGAGGCCCGTCCAGTCCGACTGCTTCAGCGTCGTTTCAGGGCGTAATGGTGGTGAGACACACTTCTCTGGCACTTCTGATTTCAGCCAGTACGACAACGGATTGTTACTGCCCGATCCGGCAACACAGCCGCCTTCCGCAAATCCCCCCGCCAACGGTGGTGTCGGAACGGGCAGCTCCGAGAGCGGCAGAATTCAGTTGCACATCGGGACCGTGCATCATGAAAACCAAGCCCCGGAGATATTTGGCGAGCACATGGTGGCCTATGCGGAGAACGGGACCGCTCCTGTAGGCGAATATACCGCCAGAGACCAGGACGGCGACGGCATCACGTGGTCGTTGCTCGGGTACGATAGGGAAAAGTTCGCGATCTCAGAAGTGGGCCTTCTCAGCTTCAGGAGCCCGCCAGACTACGAAAAACCCGAAGGAAGAGAAGGCAACACCTACTGGGTGATTCTGCGGGCGGAAGATGACGGTGAACCGAGAGGTTACGATGTACACAATGTTCGGGTGACCGTCACACAGGTAAACGAGCTTGGAGAAGTCTACGGCAACACCGAGCTCTCGTTGCCAGAGAACCACACTGGAGTCATCTCTCGGTATCAGGTTGAAGATCCTGAAGGAGGCGTCATCAAATGGTCGCTGTCGGGGGCAGACTCGCAGGGTTTCAAAGTCGACAGTTTGGGTAACCTTGCCTCGGTCGGTGTTCTGGACTTCGAGTCTCCGAGCAGCTCTGCTGGGAGCAACGTCCACTATCTGACTGTCACAGCAACAGACGACGGGAAGCCGGAGCTAACGGCGCAGATGGACATCACTGTGACGGTGGTCGATGAGAGCGAAGCGCCAGTGGCCGCTACCATACCGCCTATCGTACTGACAACCCGTCCCATGTCCTGGATGGTCGACCTTCGCAAGTATTTCATAGACCCAGACGGCGATAAGCTGGTTCATCATATCTCCGGTACTGCCAGCACACATGTGGCACATGCGGCGGTGGACGGCGGTACGCTCTCTATAACCCCGGCCAGAGAAGGCAATTCGTCGTTCTACATCGTGGCTACAGATCCAGGCGGACTGGGTGCAATCAACAAGGTATCCGTCCTGGTTATCGCCCCAGCATCTGCTCCCACAACTGCCCTCGCAGAAGTGACTACTCCTGTGGCAGCCGTGACGCATGTCCCGAACGCTCCATCTGTGGAGCGGCAGGAGACTCCCTCTGTAGTTGAACCCATGTGGGTACTTTCTGAGCGCCGATATCGCAACGTTTCTCAACAGCCAGACGGAGTATCTCGGATTTTCGTGGCGTTCGCGGTCGAGCCTGCGGTACAGCCCATAGCAGAAGTGGCGCTTCCACCGGTGGAAGTACCAGTTCCGCCATCACCGCTGAAGAACTCTCCGATGGACGGATCTGTAGCCGAGAACTCCCGGGCCCCACTATCGGGGTCGTTGGGTGACAGCGGACGTGATATAACCGTCTGGCTGCTCCTGCTCCCAGCATTAATTGCTATTGCAACCGCCGGATTCGCGGTTCGCATGTTCGTAATACATAGGCTGTAATTACAGCTGCCGCGGCATGGTTAGGTGAGGGGTTAAGCCTGGCCGTGCCGTGGCACCCTGTTCTGGATGACCAGAGACTGACGTCAACCCCAACCAGCTCAGTCATCCGCACCATATTGGGTGGCACTGATCGAAGTTCCTCTTCCCGAGCTCCTCCTATACTGACTCTCGCTCAATAGATGCGAACCTGTCTGAGGGCCCGGTGAGGATTGAAACGTGGACAATATTGAGAGGAACTGCACCGGCTCCCCGAGGCCACACCGTGACCCTGAATGACGTCTCGTGGCCATCTGTGTCCCACCATCGACACACTGTAGTTGCATCCGGCTCCAGACAGGGCCAGACAGTTGGCTCATACTCCACCCCTCTGGGCAACTGAGGCTGGTGTCGGCTACAGTTTTGCCTGTCTACCGTTTCAAGTAGGCATACTGAACACCCGTCTATTGAGTCCAAGGACGAAGTAGCAGCCTTGAGAGTACTGGCTGAATCAATACCGTGTTGAGGTGGTAAGTGAAGAGTACCGAAGAACTCACCCGGGAGATCGAGATCCTCAAGGACCGGCTGTCAAGGCTTAGCATGGCCAGTGTGAGGATTAACGAAAGCCTTGATATGGGCACGGTGTTACAGGGGGCCCTGGATTCGGCCCGGTCGCTGACAGGAGCACGCTACGGAGTGATTACACTCCTGGACGACTCTGGCCAGGTACAGAACTTCCTCTCTTCCGGTATGACAGCAGATGAGGCGAATCAACTCTGGGGTGTTCCAGACGGGTTGAAACTGTTTGAGTATCTTGGCTCGATCACAGAACCGTTGCGGCTCCCCAATCTCTTGGGACACGTTAAACTACAGGGCCTTCCCGAAACTCCGACCGCCCCTTAAAGTGGGCCCCGCTCTGGCCTTTCTGGGAGCTCCGATCCTGCACTGGGGGGAGAGTGTGGGGTTTATTTACGTCGCTGAGAAGGAGGATGCGGAAGAGTTCACGCACGAAGACGAGGAAGTGCTGGTCATGTTCGCGTCCCAGGCAGCCATGGCGATCGCCAACGCACGCAGATACCGCGACGAGCAGCGTGCCCGAGCTGACCTTGAGACCCTGATAAACACTTCACCGTTCGGGGTGGTTGTGTTTGACGTGAGAACCGGCGCCCCGGTGGGACCCGACCGCGTTTCTCAATGATCCTGGTAAGGGCGGCAGACCGGTTGGCCTGCCGCCCATTAGGACGGAGGAGCTCCCGTACCGTTAGTTAGTTGAGTCCACTGAAGTAGAGTGCGACTACGTAGAGCACCCTCGATGCATCTATTGTGCCTCCGAAATAGTCTGCAACCGCTTCGAGCACTTCTGGCCCGTCGATACGACCGTCCGAATTGCGGTCGTAAGAGTCGATCGCAACACGGCCCGTTGTCGCGGGCGACTCGGCGGTCTGGTCGGCGCCCGAGTCGTCGTCGTACGTCACCGTAGCTCGCAGGTAGTCGCCCCCGTCAGCGTTCGTGGTGGTGTATGTCGATGTCAGTCCGGTCGAGGATTCCGACCCTGAACCTGCTGACCAGTTAGTCGAGCCATTGGCCGACGTCTGCCACACCCACGTCAGACCGGTCGGGTTGTCCGGGTCCGTCAGTGTGGCCGTGACCGTACCGCCGCTCACCAGAGAGCCGGACGCCGACAGGCTGACAGTGCCGTCGGTACCTGCGGTCGACTCTGCCAGCACCGTGTCGGTCGTGGCCGCGCTCTCGCTCTTGCCCGGCCCCTCCGGGTCGGTGTAGCTGGCCGTGGCTTGCAGGTAGTTGTCCACGTCCGCCTCGACCGGCGTGTACGTCGTCTGCGTCTCGCCCTGGATGTTCGACCACCCGCCCGTGTTGGACGTCGACCTCGACCACTGCCACGAGACCGCCGTCGGAGTGCCGTCCTCGTCGGTGAGCGAGGCGGTCAGCTCGGTATCTACCCTCGGCTGTCCGGACGGCGTTATGGAGACCGAGCCGGCCTCGTCCACGTTGGTTACGTTGACCGTCACGTCCTGAGAGTCCGAGAGGCTGCCCATGCTGGCCATGACGGTCACGTTGTACACATTGTCTGCGCCGGCGTCGGCCGCGTCCTCGTAGTCTGGCTGGCTCTCGAAGCTGAGCACCCCGCCTGGTATCGAGAAGGCGCCCGCGTCAGTGCCCGACAGACTCCAGGACGCTCCACTCGCGTCCGGGCCGACGACGTTGTAAGTCTCCGCCGCGTCAGTGCGGTCCTCAGCGTAGTTGACGCTGGCCGGACCAGTTACTGTCAGGCCCCTCCGGGAGACCGTCGGCGGTTCGTTCACGTTGATAACTTTGATGAGCACGTCGACGGTGTCCATGGCGAGAGACGGGTCGGTGGCCGTAACGGTGACCCTATAGGTGCTCTTGGTCTCGTAGTCCAGTTCCGTGCCGCTCTTCAGGCGAATCATGCCCGCTGTCGTGCTCGCGGCGTTCGCCACCGGAACGTCTGGTCCGCTGTGGATCGTGAAGAGGGCCTCGTCCGCGCCGCTCAGCGTGTACAGTAGACTGTCAAGCTCATCGTCGGGATCGCTGGTGGCAACGACTGTGCCGACCACATGCACAGGATCCGTGTCCTCGCTGTTCTCATCTATCTCGAGCGTCTGGGTCACGTCTGGAAGCACTGGAGGCTGGTTGGTGGCGTCCCTGTCCTGCACTTCGCTGGTGGATGTTGTTGTTGCTACGCGCTTGTCATCACTATTGGCGCTTGTTCTGTCGGTATAGGTCGCCTTCGCCACAAGGTACCTGCCATCATCCTCATCATCGGCTCTTCCGGCATCTCCCTCTATAGGTGTGTAGGTTGCTGATGTAGTGCTGATTTTTGTCGTGCCTTCGGAACAATCTGCATCGTTCGTGGCGCACCAGAACCACTCCCAAGTGGCGCCACTTGCGCCGTCAGGGTCGGTCAAGCTGGCCGTTATCCCCGTTCCGACCTCCGGCTGTATATGAGACAGAGTGACCGTTCCGGGTTCATCGATGTCAGTGACCATAACGGTGACGGACTTTTCGGCCATCATCCCATCGCTGTCTTTGGCTACGACGGTCACGTTGTATTCGTTGTTCCCGCCGGAGTCGGAAGGGGTCTCGTAGTTGGGCTCTTCCTTGAATCTGAGTGCGACAGTGTTTGGAGTTGAATCAGCTGTGGAGTCTGGATCTGTCGCGTCAGTGCAGGTGGCTCCGTTAGTGTCTTCATAGCACAGAACGAACATGGCCTCGTCAGCACCTCCCAACGTCCACTCGAGCGCTGCGGTACCGTCTTCATCGTCGGTCGCCTTGTAGGTGGACAGCACAGTCGTGGTCGCCGTTTTCTCTACAGTGGAGGTGGCCGCGAGATTCACGGAGGAAGTCGCAGTATTGACTTCAGGGTCGAACTCTGGAGCTTCATCCACGGGCATGATCTTGATGGTTACCAAAGCTGTGGAGCTCGCCATGGATGGGTCAATTGCCTTGACCGTCACCACAAACGTCCCGCCGGAGTTGTTGACTGTATCCTCTGTATCCAGCTTCGCTGTGCCGGCCAACTTTAGCTGGCCTGACAATTTGTCGATTGTGAAGGAACCCACATCATCATTGTCGGCAGTACTATCCGGATCGTTGATCAGTTCGTAGTTTAATGTCTCCTGCGTCTGGCTGGGGCCGATGTCCGTCGCAGTGACCGGGTCACCAACGGGATCGCTTGCCCCTAGGCTGTCATCCTCATTCACCTCCATGGTTATCTGGTAGCCCAGAGTAGCCGCTTCGCCAGTAACATCGGGAACATCGTCACGGAACACAGGCGCCGAGTTGACATACGCTTTCGCCTGGACCGTGCGGCGGGTTATCCCGTGGGCGACCTTGTCGTCGCCCTCCCCGTCGGAGTACTTCGCCGTGGCGCGCAGGTAGTGTCCCACGTCGCTAGCTTCAGGCTTGCGGGTGTTTATATTGACGTCCATGTTGTCGGTGCTGGTCGCCGAAATTAACGCCCATCCACTGGTGCTCGATCGAGACCTGTACCACTCCCATGTCGTGGAGGCATTGTCGGTTAGGGTGTCATCCTGACCTGTCACTGGCCCGTCGGGGTCGTCGAGCATTACTGTCATCAGGACCCCTTCTGTTGGCTGCGCGGGCAGCCCGGTTACCTTGCCAGGCTCATCCACGTT
>JAGWBK010000038.1:15527-17462 GCA_021295915.1 Dehalococcoidia bacterium | reverse complement strand
AGCGGTTCACGAAGAACGTGAAGCTCGGCGGCGCGACCTCCTCCTGGGAGACGCTGTAGATCTTGAGTGAGCGCCCCTTTATGCCGGTGGGCGGGTGTTCGGCTATCGCGCTCATCATAGTGCGGCGCAGGTCGTATCTCGGTATGCCCTTGGTCCACTCGTTGTAAACGTCGAGCGATGTGTCCATCAGCTCTTCGAGGCCAGTGCCGTTGAGCGCCGAGGTGAAGCATATAGGCGCGTAGGTCGCGAACCTGAAACGGTCTTTGAGCAGCGCTTCGATCTCGCCCTTTGTGATGCCCTTGCCCTCGAGAAGGTCCCACTTGTTGACGACGAACACTACCCCCTTATAGGCGTCTAGTATGTAGCCTGCGATGTGGGTGTCCTGCATCGTGGCCGGTTCCATCGCGTCCATCAGCAGGACGACCACATCGGCCCTGTCGATCGCCCTGACGGAGCGGATGACGCTGTACTTCTCGATGCCGGTGCCGATCTTTCCGCGCCTGCGGATACCCGCCGTGTCGATCAGGAGCACGTCCAGGTCGTTGTACTTGATGAGAGTGTCAATGGTGTCGCGGGTAGTGCCTGGGATATCGCTGACGATGGAGCGGTTTTCGCCGGTCAGCGCGTTCAGCAGCATGGACTTGCCGACGTTGGGCCTACCCACTATGGCGAGGCGCAGGTCAGCGTCCGGCTCGGGGAACTCGGGCTCGGGCGGGAAGTGGGTCACGACCTCGGCCATCATGTCGTCGAGTCCGAGGTTGTGATAGCCACTGATCGGGTGTGGGTAGCCCAGGCCAAGCTCGAAGAACTCGACGGCGCCTGCGGCTTTCTGCTCAGTGTCGACCTTGTTGACTGCCAGCACGACGGGCTTGCCGCCCATGCGCAGCAGGTCTGCCACGTCGATGTCCGAGCCGGTTACGCCCTCGGTGACGTCGACCACCATGATGATGATGTCGGCGTCGTCGATGGCGGTCTCGACCTGTCCGCGCACCTGCCGCCACATGTCGGTGTCAGGGAATATCTCGAGTCCGCCGGTGTCGACAAGGATGAAGTTGTGCTCGGCCCAGTCCGTCTCGAGCATCACCCTGTCGCGGGTGGTGCCGGACTGCTTGGAGACGATCGCAACGGTCCTGCCGACCAGCCTGTTGAACAGGGTGGACTTGCCGACGTTCGGCCTTCCTACGATAGCTACGACAGGTTTGGCCACGTTGTCCCCCGAGTTTTCTGTGAGAGGGGCGCCGATGTTCCCATGTCGGGAATCATCCGGCGGTCATACGAGTGTGGAATCGAATGCTACCAGATTGAGGCTACCCTTTGCATGGTTTGGGACGGGCGGGGCCTGTGTCAGTCTGGTAGGCAGTGTTTTCACCCTCACCCCCGGATCAGGTGCGGGGCAGGCTCTTAGGGAGAGGGTGTCAGTAGTGTTGGGCGTTGGGGTCGTAGTCGGGGTCTTCGGGATCGCCGTGGAAAGGGCAGCTGATGTTGTCGCAGCCGTCGTAGTTGAGCAGGTAGTCTTCATTTGAGGCTGCGAGCAGGGGATCGAAGTTGGGGTCTAGGCACTTGCTCGCTGCCCTGTACATGTCGGGGTCGAAGTTGGGGTTGGTCTCGGGCTGTCCTTCGACAAGCTCAGGACGAACGGGGGCAGACTCGGGCTGTCCTTCGACAGGCTCCCGCCGCAGCGGATCTTCAACAGTGTCAACGGACGCAGACTCGGCTTCCTGGGCTGTCTCGGCCGGGACCTGCTGGTCTGGCCTTGGGATCGTTCCCGGGGGAGCAGTCGCGCGTGGGGGATTGGGCAGTGGTATGCCCTGGCTCCTGCCGAACGCTCTGTTCAGGAGCTCTTTCGCGGCCGACAAGCGGTGTCCGATGCGGATGCCTTCGACTTTTCCCCACATGACATCTATGAGGAAGATGCACATCTCCTGGCCGTCGTTG
>JAGWBK010000038.1:0-15418 GCA_021295915.1 Dehalococcoidia bacterium | reverse complement strand
CGGTGAGCCTGTGACTGGGTGTGACACCGCGGATGAATCCGTTCATCACGTCGATGAGGACTCTGGCGATGTCGATACCGTCGTCTGTGTTTTCGAGGATGTATTCTGAGAGAGTCATTGGTTTGGTTGTTGGGTTTAGTGGTTATTGTTCTGGCACCAGAATAGAACAGATGTACTTACATGTCAAGGTCAATAAAGTCTGAACTCGGATTTGTGTGATTTTGGGATTTACATGATTTGGTTGTGTGGGGGATGAGGTTGTGGCCTCGGCTCGAACTTTCTTTAGGGCGGGGTGGGGTTGTCGGTGGATGGGCTCCCACCGCAGCGGATTTTCGACAGGGTGAACGGGTGGGGGTGAGGCTGGGTCAGTTTGGTTGGCAGTGTTTTCGCCCTCACCCCAACCCTCTCCCCCAGGGAGAGGGGGTCTGTTGGTGGTACTCAGGCCTATCTGTGCACCTTAAATACCCCTATCAGCCCCCGTATCAGGTACAGGGCAAGCTCTGAGGGAGAGGGGACAATAGTTTCTGTGGAGCCACCTACCAAATTGATACTGTCTCGTTCCCGTTCCACACGACCTGACAATTGTGATAGCGTTGCAGCACAATCTGGAGGCAGGAGGACTGCTGTGGGAGCCACAGACCATGAGAGCTTCATGAGACTCGCGCTGGAGGAGGCGCAGAGGGCGGCCGATGAGGGTAATGTCGGCGTTGGGTCCGTCATCGTCAGAGACGGCGAGTTGGTTGCTCGCGGTCGAAACCTGGTGCCGGTCACCAAGGACCCTACAGCCCACGCTGAGACCGTCGCGCTCAGAGAGGCCGCGGTCGCGCTCGGCACTGACGACATGACCGGGTATGCGCTATATACTACGTTCGAGCCGTGCCCCATGTGCTGTGGCGCGCTGATGAACGCCAATATCGCGACACTTGTGATGGGCGGACGGCCATCGCCTGAGCAGACACGGTACGGAGACTACACGTTGGAGCGCCTGCTTGAATTGTCCAAGTGGGACGACCAAATGGAGGTCGTGACCGGCGTCCTGGTCGATGAGTGCATGGGCATCAGACAGCCTTAAAGGAAAAGAGGGGGACATTGAACTTTTCCGGCAAGCTGGTAATCATAACCGCGCTGGCAGTCACCGTGCTGCTGGTGAGCAACATCATCGCGACAAAGCCGCTGTCGTTGTTCACCCTCCCATTCGAGGTACTTGGCGACAAAGCCGTAATCGTCTCTGTTTCCGTCATCTGCTTCCCGCTGAGCTACATCATCAGCGACGTGCTTACCGAAGTTTACGGGTTCAGGGTTGCCCGCGGAGTCATCTGGCTGGGCTTTGCCTGTAACGTCATAATGGTCATCCTGTTCTGGCTCGGCGGAGCGATCCCAGGGGCCGTCTTCTGGGACAACCAGGACGCGTACATGGCCATACTCGGCACGACCGGATGGGTGCTGCTCGGCAGTTTCGCGGCCTACATAGTAGGCGAGTTCGCCAACGCGTCGGTCATGGTGGTGCTTAAGAATAAGACAGAGGGACGCTTTCTGTGGATGCGCACGATCTCATCCACTGTGGTTGGACAGGGTGTGGACTCGGTGATCTTCTACAGTATCGCCTTTGGTCTCTCGGGGATATGGCCCGCCACGGCGGTACTCAACGGAATACTGTTCGCCTGGCTGGTCAAGACCGCGTACGAGATAATCGCCACGCCTCTCACCTACGTGGTGGTCGGGTGGCTCAAGCGGAACGAGCAGATGGACATCTACGACGCCCCGAGGTCGCTGAATCCGTTTGGCGTATTCGGCAGCGGGGATGATGGATCGAGCTACAACGCGGCGCGTCCTGCTACCACCACTGGCTAGAATGCCTGAGGTCCCGACAGCTAACGGGCGGGTATCGCCACAGGAGTCTTTTAATTGCGATTTGGAGCTTTTTGGCAGGTGCCTGGATTTCTGGGGTCTTCGATCCCGCGACGGCACTGGGAGACAATAGAGCAGATAGCCCTGGCTGACAAGCTGGGTTTCGAGTCGGCGTGGATAGCAGAGTCGGTGTTCTTCCCGGGTCGACCTCTGTCCAATCCGCTCATGGTGGCGTCGGCTGCGGGGCAGCACACGAGCCAGATCAGGTTCGGCACGCTCGCCGCGCAGTTCCCACTGCACCATCCCATCCACATGGCGACCCAGGCTGCCACCTGCGACATCCTCACCAACGGCAGGCTCGACCTGTGCCTGGGTGGACGCTGGGGAGCGCCCGCTGGGCAGGCTTTCGGCCAGGCCAAGGACATCAGCGCAGAGGAGAGCAGGGGCCGAGTGGCCGAGGGCATCGAGCTGCTGCGGGCCGCGTGGACGCAGGAGAAGGCCAACTTCGAGGGCGAGTACTGGAGCATGAACGAGCTGCTCGTCGAGCCGAAGCCAGTTCAGGAGCCTCATCCGCCGCTTCTCCTCGCCGCCAACAGTGACGAGACGTTCCCGTATGCAGCGAGCATGGGTCTGGGCGTGATCGGTACTACGCTGAGCCAGCCGATGCCGCGCATGATCGACAGGCTCCGCGAGTTCGAAGAGGCCAAGCTCGCAAGTGGTGCGACCCACCCACAGGAGTTCCACGTCAACATCTCGTTCTTCGTGGCGAAGACTCGTGAGAAGGCGCACGAGATGATGGCCCGGAACTGGCTTGACGAAGACATAGTGAATACGGTGCCAGACGCCACGGCGTCGTCAGTAGGCACATCCCGTCACAGCTTTACGAGCGGTGTAGGGGGCTGGGCTACGTGGAACTTCGAGGACGCCGTCCGATACTCGATCTACGACGATCCTGCCGGGTGCATCGAGCAGCTAGGCGCGTTGCGCGACGACATGCCCGGAATGGCGCAGTGCATACTCGAATTCAACCGCCGGGGTCGCCTGACCAATGACGAGATCAAAGAGTCCATGCAGCTCTTCGCAGACGAGGTCATGCCCGAGCTGACCTGACAGAGACCTTTTCTGAACCCCTCTCCCTTGGCGGGCTGACAGGGGATGGGGGCGTCCTTCGACAAGCTCAGGACGAACGAATTGTCGATTTACATACCCCTCCAAGCCCCTGACGGGTGAGGGTGAAAAAGAACCAGAAAGGGAGAGCTAACCCATGTCGGAACTGAGCACGCTTGCCGAAACGGTCGGTCAGTTGCTTAAGGATCGGGGCGAGTCGCTCGCCGTGGCCGAGTCCTCGTGCGGCGGTCTGTTGAATGCGACCCTCGTGGCCATCCCGGGCGCGTCAGCGTACTACGTCGGCGGCGCGATAATCTACACGCGCATGGCGCAGCTTGGACTGCTTGGCGTCCCTGATGAGGCGATGGAGGGACATCGCGCCAGTACAGAGTACTACGCCGCTCTGAACGCGGAGACGATCCGCACGAGGTTGAGCACGACCTGGGGGTTGGGTGAGACCGGCGCGAGCGGGCCTACGGGCAATCGCTACGGCGACAACTACGGTCACGCCTGCATCGCGGTCAGCGGACCAGTAGAGCGCTCTCTTACCATCGAGACAGGAGACCCCGACCGCGAGGGCAACATGTGGGTCTTCGCCGAGCGCGCCCTGGGCTTCCTGGAAGAGTGCCTACGCGAGGCGCGGTAGGCCTCACCACCCAACCGTCGTTCCGGCGAAGGAACGTCACTCCGTACTCTGATACGGGGCCGGAACCCAGAGGTCACCGAAGGCTCAGTAGGCAGCCGTCGCCATCTCCGGCGCTCCCACCGCAGGCATCACCTCTCTGGAGAACAGTTCCATTTGCGGTCGAGGTCGTCCTTCGAAGGACAATCCGCCTCGTCTGTTCCATCTATTCTATGTACTGGCGACCGCCGTCAAATGCCGGGTACTTGTGGAGGTCGTTCCAGCCTTCGGGGAGGACGGGGGACGTCCAGTCGGGGTTGGGACGCCATTGGGGCCAGGGTTCGCTGAACAGTGAGCGTCTCGCGCCGAGTGCGGCGATGACTTTTTCTCCCTCGGCCCTGACGAGGTGTGCTTCCTCGGAGGTCAGTAGGCCCGCTACGATCGCCTCTTCGAACTCGTCCTCATCCTTCCAACTCCACTCAGACAGGTCAGGCGCTATCTCGATGTCCAGGAGTTGGTCGAGGTAGTCGAAGCCGATGTGGGTACGGGTCATTTGGTCCTCGAGATTCACATACCACAGCAGTAGGTCCCGGAATCCTGCCGTCCAGAGAAGCAGGACGCTGTGGCGGGAACCGGGCGTGACAATCCGCAGGGCCTCGGTGTACCAAGTGTCCTCCTGAAGCGTCCAGGCCCGCTCACGCAGCCTGTCAGGGGGAACAGGCTTGACCCATCGGACGCCCGCGCCCGCGTACAGCAGCAGCCGGCTGGAGGAGTCTTCGACGACAGTGTACGGTCTGCCGGACCAGACCCGCCCGCGCCATATCTCGCGGAGCACGACGTGGTCTCCTGGCTGCCAGTGTTTTGTCATCGGACTCAGCAGGCGGCCGTCGCCATTTCCGGGGCGCCGACTGCTGGCATCACCTCTTTTGCGAATAGCTCCATCGACTTGAGGACCTTCTTGTGGTCCAGACCGCCCATCGCGAAGTTGGCTCCCAGGAACCTGACTCCGTGACTCTTTAGCTCCTCGATCTTGGCGATACAGTAGTCCGGATCGCCGACTATGGCGCGGTTCTCGAAGACGTAGTCGACGGTCGCGGGGAAGTCGGTCCGGGTGCGTCTCCACTCCTCGAGGCTGTGGTAGATCTCGCTCCCGCCGTCGGTGAAGTAGCTCCGCCAGAACAGCATGTCGAGCACCCACTCGAGGTGCGCTGCCGTGTCGCGACGGGCCTGCTCCATGGTCTCGGCGACGTACATGTACCTGAAGAACGGCACCTCCGATGCAGGCCTGTCGATGCCTGCGGCCTCTGACTTGTCGACGAACCTCTGCAGCAGCTCAAGCGCCGGTGCGGTGTCCATCACCACGGCGATGCACAGGTTGTGATTACGTGATATGCAGTAGTCGAGCGTCGCTGGCGTGCGCGATGCGGCGATGTAGATAGGGGGATGTGGCTTCTGCAATGTTGGAGGGGCCAGGCTGACCTTGTTCAGGCTATAGTACTCGCCCTCGTGCGAGAATTCATTTTCGGTCCACAGTCCCTGGATTACGTTAATGCTCTCCTGGAAGTGCTCCTGGCTGGTCTCGGGAGAGACTCCGAAGCCGCTGTACTCGTAGCCGTACACGCCTCGCCCAAAGCCTACGTCGAGGCGGCCCCCGCTCATGGCGTCTATAGTCGCGGCGTCCTCAGCGAGCCTGATCGCGTTGTGGAGCGTCGGAATGAGTACGCCGGTGCCCAGCCTAATCCTCTTGGTCTGCCCCGCCATGTAGCTCGCGATGACGAGTGCCGACGATCCGATTCCGTACCGCGTGAAGTGGTGCTCGGCTATCCAGGCACTGCTGAAGCCGAGGTCCTCTGCCAGCTTCACCTCATCAGCCGCGTCGATCAGAAGCTTTGCGGGATCGATGTCTTCAGGCCAGGGCACATGGGTGAAGAGGGCGTATTTCACGAGTCGCCTCCTGTTGGCGGATCATTCACCCAACCGTCATTCCGTCGAGGGCCGGAGTCCAGCCGGGCAGTATCTGAGAAACTAGGGCAATATCTGGGCCAGGGTCAAGACTATCGTGGCGACGTTCTGCACCGCCTGCGGGAGGTTCTCATGGAACTCGGAGGTCGCGTCTTCGCCCGCGCCGTCCGAGATGCCCCGGACCTCCAGGAATGGCAGGTCCGAGAAATCTGCGGCGCGCGCTCCCCCTGCTCCTTCCCATGCCACCGCAATCGCGCCGGTGTCCTTTCGCAGTTCGCTGGCTCGCTTGGGATCGACGATTCCCTCATCGCCGCTGGCTACGATTCCGAAGTGCACGTCAAACGACTCTTCCATCATTGGCAGTTCATTTTCGAGTACTGCTATTGCTTTCCGGTCCCCGGGAAAACGTGGCAGTGGTTTGCCGCTCAGAATACCCCACTTGAAGTCGTGCTCGACCGTCTCAGTTGCGACGACCACATCGCCGATCTTGAGATCGTCGCTCAAGCCTCCGGCAGACCCGGCGCAGATGACTATGTCGCGATCGCGCATTGTATCGATTGCGTGCTGGGCCTGTATGCCGAACTGTGCCTTGCCCAGGCCACCCTGTGCGACGACAAGACTCCCGCCCAGGTAGCTGAGGAAAGGCAGCCTGCCCGTGGACCGGCCGTAGCTCACGAAGCCGAGTCTGTGGAGCGAACTGGTCAGGGCGTCATATTCGTCTTTGATCGGGGTCAGTGCGAGTATTCTCATGGATGTCGAGTATCAGATGACGTTCTGCTGCTGAAGTTGGTCAATAGCCTCGGTATCATAGCCGAATGCTTCTGAGAACACCTCTTCGTTGTGCTGACCGAGCAGCGGGGCGGCGGTGAAGTCCACCGGAGAGTCAGACATCTTGACCGGGCAGCCGGGCAGGGTGAACGGGCCGTAATCAGGGTGGTCGACGGTCACTATCATCTCGCGCTGTCTCAGATGGTCATCAGAGTACAGGTCGACGGCGTTGAAGCATGCGCTGGCGGGCACACCCGCCTCGCCGAGGATCTTCATCACCTCGAACTTGGTGTGTTTCTGCGTCCATGAGTCAATCACCTGGTTAATCTCGTCTGTGGCCTCTGCCATCTCCCCGGCGTCTTTTAGACGCGGATCGTCGATCAGGTCCTCGCGACCGATGGCAGTGACCAGCACACTCCACATGGGCTTTCTCGCGGGCGAGGCGATCATGTAGACGTAGTCGTCCGCGCCTCCGGGAGCGCACCTGAAAGTCCCGACACCGGGACTCGACCTCAGGCTGTTGCCAGTGCGCTCGGGCGAGATCTTACCCTGCTCGGCGCGGGCCATCCACGTGCGGCTCAGGTTGACTATGGCGTCCTGCATAGAGACCTCGACGACCTGACCCCTGCCTGTCGCCTGTCGCTGCCAAAGTGCGGCAAGAATGCCGATTGCGGCGTGCATTCCGGTCGCAGAGTCGCCCGACGTGGTGCCAGGACGCATCGGTGGGCCGTCGGGCTCACCGGTGGCACAGAAGGCACCACCCGCAGCCTGCGCGACAGGGTCGAAGCTCTTGTACGCACTGTACGGACCGTAGGTGCCGAACCCCTTCACGCGGGCAAGGATGATGCGCGGGTTGATCTCGGCGAGGACGTCGTAGCCTAAGTTGAGGCGTTCCAGAGTTCCGGGCGCGAGGTTCTCGGCGACAATGTCGCCGCCCCTGACGAGGTCGAAGAACATCTCGCGCCCCTTGTCAGTTTTGAGGTTAAGCGTGACGCTGCGCTTGTTGGAGTTGTAGTGGATGAAGTAGTTTGAGTCGCCCTTCGATTCGAGTCCAGCTCGACGACCGGGATCACCAACGCCGGGATTTTCGATCTTGACGACGTCCGCGCCAAGCCAGGCGAGCATCTGTGTGCACGACGTCCCCGCCTCGAACTGCGTCAGGTCGATTACCCGGACGCCTTCCAGTGCCTTCTCCATCTCTACCTCTCCTTACCCAATGTCGATGCGAAGCCGCGGATTCCCGTGTCAATGGCCCACCTACGGTCAAGTCCTGTTGGGGAAGTCCTGCTCCAATTTACCACGCTCGCGGAAACAAAACAGGGGCGGTCTAACGACCGCCCCCGCTTTTCTGCTACTTATGGCCGGCTAGCAGTATCTACTAGCTCCTGATGAAGTCGAACTGCTCGAAGTTGCCGTTGGTGATCGGCTCAGGATCTACGCCGAGCCAGCGGTCGAGGATCGTCGAGTAGGTCAGCCTGAAGTCGTTGCTGAAGTGCATGTCGCCTTCGAGCTGGTCCTCGGGACGCAGCGACGGGAAGTCGGCGTACAGGCCGCCGTTGACGTCGCCGCCGATTACGAACGCGACTCCGCCGGAGCCGTGGTCGGTGCCCGCGCCGTTGTCGTTGATCCGGCGTCCGAACTCGGAGAACAGCAGGATGACAGTGTCCTTGTCCTTGCCGTGCTCCTTGAGGTCGTCCATGAAGTCGGCGACGGCGGTCGAGACTTCGTTCCAGAGCTTGCCGTGAGACGCCAGCTCATTGGCGTGCGTATCGAAGCTGCCGTGCTGTGTGTAGAAGACGCGCGTGCCGACGTCGGCGAACATCACCTGCGCGATGTTCTTCATGTTCTCGGCGATGGGGTTGTCGGCGTATTCGACACTGGACGAGTACGATCCCGGTGCGGTCTTGAGTATGTCGGCGCCCTTGAGCGCGTCCATGCCGACCTGGCTGATGAACTGCGAGATGGTGTCCTTGCCTGAGCCGCCGTAGATATGGGAGAAGGCCTCCAGCGCCAGGGCGCGCGCCGCCTCGTCCTTGATGTCTGGCATGAGGCCGTAGGTTTCGAGGTTGCCGACTGAGGCAACAGGTACGTCTTTGGCGTACATGGCGCGCGGGAGACCGCGACCGAAGTTGACACCGGTTACCACGTTCTCGGCCTTGGGATCGAGGTCCCTGATGGCCTGACCGAGCCAGCCCTCAGGAGCGATGTCGGCGGGCTGGGCGGTGTGCCACACGTCCATAGACCGGAAGTGCGACCTGTTGGGACTCGGGTAACCGATTCCCTGTATGACCGCGACCTTGCCCTCATCCCACAGCGACTTGATCGGCCCCATAGCCGGGTTCAGTCCTACTTTGTTGTCTAGGTGCAGCACTTCGTCCTGCGGAATGCCGAGGTACGGCCGCTGATCGTAGTACAGACCCTCGTTGTATGGGATCAGCGTGTTGAGCGCGTCGTTCCCTCCGCTCAGCTGCAAGACCACCACCGACTTGCTGTTGCCGTTTCCATTCGCTGTCATATCACCACTCCCTGCTGTTGTTGCTCTGTTTCTGGGTTGAGTCATAGGGCAGGTTTCAAACCTGCCGCTACCCGTTTCTCTTGTAGATCTGAACCCGGTGCCGGTTGCTCTCGGTGACGTACATCCGGCCTTCACCATCAAGCTTGATGGACGTCGGCGCCCAGAAGTACTTCTCTATGTGGGATGATACCTCGTGCGGGTCGTCAACGAAGAAGTCGATCTCAGGCTCCATGTTGGCGCGCTCGCGAGCGGCGGCCTCTTCGAGGTTGATCGACAGGAACGCCTCAGCCCACTTCGAGTCAGTCGCCTCGCCGCGTATGTTCTGCACGAGTCCACCGTCGGCGTCGAAGATGACCACGCGCTCGTTGCCCCAGTCGGACACGTACACATAGCCCTCCGTGTCGACTGCGACTCCTGACGGCCTGTGAAGCTCGCCATCGCGGCGACCGGACCTGCCGAATGAGCGTACGTACTCTCCGTCCAGCGATAGCTTCTGAATCCGGTCGTTCTGCCAGTCCGCGATGTACAGGAAGCCGTCAGGGCCGACGGTGATTCCCCACGGGAGTCCGAACTGCCCCTCGCCGGATCCCTGTGAGCCGTAGCTGGCAACGAACTCGCCCTCTGGAGTGAACACCTGCACTCTATGGTTGTGCTGGTCGGCTACGTACAGGCGGTCGTTCGCATCGAAAGCCATGCCGGCTGGTCCGTCCAACTGTCCGTGCGCGCTGCCTGTCTCGCCCCAATGGTTGATGATGGCGCCGGACGTATCGAATCCGGTCACGACGTTCTTGTCCTCGTCGCTGATGTAGACGTGCCCCTGGGAGTTCTGCGTGATCGCAACAGGCCAGATGAACTGGCCGGCGCCCTCGCCGAACTCAGAGAAGGTGCCATAGTACTCGCTGTCGATGTCGTAGATCGTGACGCGGACTCCACGGACGTCACCCTCGAGGGAGCGGCTTATGGTGTACAGTTTACCGTCGCTGTGGCAGACGGTATCCACCGGGTAGTAGAACCCCCGTCCCTCCATCGTGGACAGCCCGATGGTGTGACTGTAGACCATCCTTTGTCGCGTAGTTTCTAGTGTGGTCATGGCGTTCACCTTTTTGTAGGTGCAGGTTTGAGACCTGCTCCTACACGCTATGCCCTCTGGAACTCGTGAGTTGCTGCGATCATCTGGAGCAGCTGCGCTACTCTTTCGCTGGTCTGCTCGTCCACCTCGGGTCCGGCGACGATGTCGCCCTCCGCCGCTGCATAGTCCACGAGCGATGACCTGGTCTCGTCCGACACGGCAATAACCCCGATCTCATCAAGGCACCGGTCGACAAGCTCTGAAGGAGATATTGCAGAGCCGCCGTTCGTGGCCACTCGTTCTATTATCGACCTCACGCCGGGATGCTCGGTGTTGCCGAGCTGGCTGGACGCGAAGTTCAGCCTCTCGACGAACGTGCCGGTGTCTATCCACTCGAGGCCCTCGTGCCAGCCCTCAACGGACGGCGGATTGATCAGGGTCTGGCCCATCCACGTCATCTGCTGCTGACGCTCTACGATCTGTCGCCTCGGCCTGTGGAACTCGTTGGTGAGTCTGAGCACGCCGGCGACGATTTCAGCCGGGCTCTTGACCCGCGAGTACCAGGAGTCCTGCGACTTGAAGAAGTCGGACGTGAACAGCACGTGCAGCATGTGACCGATGTCGTAGTTGCTCTCCAAGTATGCCTTCGACAGTATCTCGATCGCCTCCGGGTCCTGAGGCTCGACGTACGGCCACTGTGGTACCGGCGGCTCATCGGCTACGAAGAAGTGGTACATGTGCCTTGCGATGAACGCGGCGGTGGCGGGCTGCTCGCAGATGATCTCCACGATCTCCTCGCCGTTGAAGTTGCCTGTTCGGCCCAGGAACTCCTTCTCGCCGTCGTCATGGTCGTCTTCGTTGAACTGGAAGTGCCAGGAGATGCGGCCGTATGGCCAGATCGAGTCTCGCTCGGCGCGCAGGGCCATGTACTCGGTGTTGCCGATCGTCCATCCCGTGAATGCCCTGGACGCCTCCTTGATGTCATCTTCGCTGTAGTTGCCGACGCCCAAAGAGAAGAGTTCGAGCAGTTCGCGTCCGAAGTTCTCGTTGATGGCGCCCCTGTGATTGTCGTGGTTGTCCAGCCACACGATCATCGAGGGGTCTCTGGCGAGCTCGGTGAGCAGTGTCTTGAAGCTCCCCGTACCGTAGCGGCGGAACATCCTGATCTGGTCGCTCAGCACCTTGCCGTTGGTGATCTTGGGATATCCGGTGGCGAAGATGCCGTGCCAAAAGAGGGACATCTTCTCGCGCAGTGCGTCGGTGGAGGTCGCCATCTTGTAGATCCAGTATGAGCCTGGGCTGAGCTGGCCCATCATGCCGGACTGTTCGTGATGGTAACGGCGAATGAGGTCGTCGCTCATCTCGCTGGACTGGGACGGGTTCAGGAGCTCATCGACGACCGCGTCGTACCCCTTCTCCGCAAGCGACTCCAGTTGGCTCCGGCTGGCCCCGAACCCGGCGCGTCGCATCAGGTGGGCCAGGAGTTGCAATTCAGTGGCTGCAGTAGTCATGAGAGCCTCCCAACCAGCTTAAAGCTGGACATATGAATCCGGTCGGTATTGTCTGCGAACTTTACTCCGGGAATTCCAAAACCAAGCAATAACCAAGCGCAATCCCTGAAGGGATTGTTAGCTTGCAATATAACACAAGATTGTCACATGCATAAGTGGTCAAATCCGGACGTAAGAGGAGAGCAAATGTCCGAACTTCTGACCGTCATTCCAGCCCGCGCACGTGGGAATCCACAAAGCGGCTTGCAATACTGGACTCTCGCTTCCGGAGACCTCTGAGTAAGAACTGTCGGGCGCACTCGACCAACTGAGCCTCATGGCGCACCTGTCAACCGTCGTGTAGTATCGTGGCGACAGCCGAGCTTGGAGGAGCGTTTTGGCAGACATCACGGACACTCAGCTTGAGCCGCAGCCGCGACTCAGGGACAAGGTCGCCATCGTCACAGGGGCGGGCTCTCGCGGCGACGTCATCGGCAACGGTCAGGCCGCCGCCATCCTGTTCGCGTACGAGGGCGCAAGCGTGCTGCTCGTTGACACCGACGAAGAGCACGTCAGTAGAACTCTCGACGCCATCGAGTCCCACGGCGGGACGGCGTCGGTCTTCATCGGCGACGTGACCTCTGCGGAGAGCTGCCAGGCGATGGTTGAGGCCACGGTACAGAGGTACGGACGACTCGACATCCTCCATAACAACGTCGGCATCGGCGGCGCAGGTTCTGTGGTCGAGGTCGACCCGGACGACTGGGACCGCGTCATGCAGGTCAACGTGAAGTCGATGATGCTGATGAGCAAGTACGCCGTGCCGGTAATGGCATCGGGAGGCGGCGGAGCGATCATCAACATCTCGTCCATATCTGCGATAAGGCCGCGCGGACTGACATCGTACACCGTGTCGAAAGGCGGTGTGATGGCTCTGACGCAGGCGATGGCAGTTGACCACGCTGGGGACGGCATCCGCGTCAACTGCATCCTGCCCGGTCCTGTGTATTCCTCGATGACCGCCCCGAACATGACCTCCGACCGTCGCGACATACGGCGTGCGTCATCGCCGCTCGGCACTGAAGGGAGCCCGTGGGACATCGGTTGGGCCGCCGTCTACCTTGCCAGCGACGAGGCGAAGTGGGTGACCGGCCTGATAATGCCCGTCGACGGTGGCGTCACCCTGATGAGTCCAAGCAGATAACAGCTAGAGATCCAAACGAGGAAACCTACATGCGCACGATAGACATACACGCTCACATCTCCCCTCAGGGCTTCATAGATGCCATGAACGCAGGTGAGAACTGGCACGGAATCACGTCCGAGGCCGTCGGCGCACACCGCCACAACCCGCGGACGACGTGGACGCCCGAGGAGCGCCTCGCGGACATGGACTCGCTCGGAGTCGACGTGCAGGTGCTATCGACGAATGCGGTGCTCTACAGCTACGACAAAGACCCAGAAGCGGCCACGGCGATGGCGCGCGACTGCAATGACTACGTGGCACAGCTCACCGTCGACCACCCCGACCGCTTTGCTGGACTGGCAACCCTGCCGCTGCAGGACATTCCGGCCTCCATCGCCGAGATCGAGAGGAGCGTCACCCAGCTCGGACTCAAGGGCGCGATGATCGGCGACCACGTAAACGGCCGTACGTTCGACGACCCCGTATTCCTGCCACTCTGGAAGGCCTGCGAGGAGCTTGGCGCGATGTTGCTCATCCACCAGGGCGGACCGACTATCGTCAGTCCCAGGTCGAGCAAGTACCACCTGCCGAACACGATAGGAAACCATGCCGACAGGGCCGTCACGTACGCAGCGTTCGTATACGGCGGCGTGATGGACGCGTGTCCCGATCTCAGGATCTGCCTGTCCCACGGCGGCGGCTACACCTGCTTCGGCATCGGTCGCATGGACCGCGGCTGGCAGGTGCGGCCCGAGGCCCGCGGCAACATCTCACAGCCGCCGAGCGCGTATCTCAACAGGTTCTACTACGACACTATCACTCACAGCGAGGATGCGCTGCGCTACATCATCGACAGGGTCGGCATAGACCGCGTCCTGTTCGGCACCGACTGGCCCTACGACATGTGCATCGACTGGCCCGTCTCCTGGATCATGGGCCTCGAGAGCCTGAGCGACAATGAAAAAGAGATGATCCTCTGGCGCAACCTCGAAGACCTGCTGGGGATCTAGGAAGAAAGTCCGAAACACAATCAATTTACCCCCTCTCCCTTGACGGGAGAGGGCTGGGGTGAGGGTGAAGAGGCTCTGACATCAGCCACCTAAGCAGCATCCCAGCCTACTGGGTTCCGGCCTTCGCCGGAACGACGGGCCGAAGTCAGGGGAGCAGACATGGTCAGACTAGGCGGTTCAGCAACTCAATCCCACTTCGACGTCTTCCAGGGCCTCGAGACCATCTTCCGCCGGCGCGGCATCGACCTCGACTGGGTGCTGTACTCAGACTACGACGCGATGGTCGACGCCTTCGTAAACGGCGACATCGACCTCGCCTGGAACGGCCCGCTGGGATACGTGAAGATCAGGCGACTCCTCGATGACCCGTGCCGGGTAATCGCGATGCGCGACGTCGACGTCGGCTTCGTCACCCATCTGATAGCTGGAGCAGACTCTGACATCGTGACCGTGGAGGACTTGATCGGTAAGCGCTTCGCCTTCGGCCGACGCGGCTCAGAGCAGGCAGGCCTGGTGCCGTATCACATGATCAAGGAGGCGGGTCTCAACCCCCCGAACGACCTCGCCGTGGTCAGCTTCTACGAGGACCGAAACTCGCAGACCGCCTCAGACGAGCGTGACGTGGTCGAGCGCGTCTACTCTGGCGAGTTCGACGCCGGTGCCGTGAGCCGTCGCACTCTGGAGACCATGGCTGAGGACGGCAGTGATGCAGTCAACAATGTCCGCGCGTTCTGGTCCAGCCCTCCATACAGCCACTGCTGCTTCACCGCACAAGGCGACATTGACCAGAATCTATTCGACCAGATCGAGACCACGTTCCTCTCCATCACTGGCCGCGACGAAGTGGAACAGATCGTCCTGAAAGGTGAGGCCTGCGACAGCTTCGTCCCCGGTATCCAGCACGGATGGGACCTAATCGAGACCGCCGCCGTGCACGAGGGTCTCGTCTAGCATCTACTGTCATCGAGACCAATGTAGGGGCGGTTCGCGAACCGCCCCTACGCCGCTAACCTACCACCCGTCATTCCCGCGAAAGCGGGAATCCAGGGGATGGAGGGTGTCCTTCGACAAGCTCAGAGCCTGCGCCGGACTTGATCCGGTGACGAACGAATTGTCAGCTTACCTACGCCTGTAAGCCCTTAACGGGTGAGGGTGAGGAGCCCGAACTGCCCCTACTCCGCTACTCGGTACCCAATACAGTTCACGATCTCAATCGTCAGCGGAGGCTGCGCCAGACCCGTCGTCCCAATCACAGCCCTGCACGGCATGCTCGATATGAACTCGCTGTAGATCTCATTGAGCACCGGCCACTTGTCCATATCTGTCAGGAAGACGACCAGCGTGACGACGCGGTCGTAGCTTGTACCCGCCGCCTCGAGCGACTGCTGTACATGCCGGAACGCCGCGCGGTACTGCTACTCGTCGGACTCGCCCCCGAGCACGCCGTCGAACCCGGACGCCGTAGTACCCCTGACGTGCACCTTGATCGCCTTCACCTTCAGCATCCGCGTCACGTCTTCGTCGAAGTAGTCCCCGTACAGTCCAATGCGATACGAGTCCATGTCCGTCGTCTGGTGCCGCCCGTCTGCGATAATGAGGTCAAGCAGCGCGTCCCTCTCATCAAACGAAAGCGCCTGTGCCACCTCAATGCTCATGGCGTCCAGATCAGCGAGGGAGTATGTCATAGGTCAGTCTCCTGATAGTCTTTCCCCGATTGTCATTCATCCAGTCCAAGCCCGCAACACGGGGCAGTGCTAAGAACCCCCTCTCCCATCAAGGGCTGACAGGGGTAGGTAAGGGATGAAACAGGTATAAGAACTTGGAAAGCGCATGGCTTTCCG
>JAGWBK010000037.1:54491-54806 GCA_021295915.1 Dehalococcoidia bacterium | reverse complement strand
GAAACATGCAGATGACTCGCCCGTTGTCGGTCCTGGCGTTGATGAGGGTTCTGAGTCCCTCGTCTATCTCGAGCCAGATTTTACGTCCGTTGTTCGTGTCATCTTTCTCGGGAGTGTTGTCGTCGATGAAGTCGTCAGCGTCGGCCTGTCCATAGACGGTGAGCAGCCTGGCCGCGGCGAGCCGGTGACTCAGAGTGGCGCCATCGATGCTGTCGTCCATGACGTCGATGAGGAAGCGGACGATGTTTCGTCCGTCGTCGGTGTTGTCTTTGATTATTCTGGCTATGGACATGGTGTGGTCGCTTACAAAGAGAA
>JAGWBK010000037.1:0-54418 GCA_021295915.1 Dehalococcoidia bacterium | reverse complement strand
CCACGAAGTACACGAAGGCGCACGAAATGTCTGAACTGTGATTGCCGAGCGGCGAGCCTCTTCGAGGGTTCGTCGGATTTTTGTGATTGCCTTGATTTTGTTGCTGGGTGGATGACCTTGGCACGCTGCTGCGAGGTCAGTGGTGGTAGTCGTTGGGATCGAAGTCCAGTTGGCGTCTTCGGGAGCCAGCTCTTCACGGAAACCTTGGAGACATGCCTCAGCGCACGCGATGGCGAGAAGATCCGTGAGGCGCTGGAGGAAGTGTATTCAAACGAGCCTTCGGATTTTGACGGCGCCTTAGTCCAGCTTCAGTCGGCTACGATGCCAAACAAAGATTGGTAATGCCCGGTCCCGCCACCTCGTACTTGATACAATTCCACCTACTGAACTTTGTACAAGCCATCTGAACTCGATATCTATCACTACTTTGAGGGCGTGACAAATGACTACCCTTAGCGAACGACGGCAACGAGATGTCGAGCGAATCACTAATCTTGCCAAGGCACCTGCGGATCGTCTGTTTGGAGGCGACCTTGCCAAAGGGTTCCTATTCTGGGCCGCAGATGTACACCTTGACCAGAGTGACAGCCCGCCGACAGAAGAAGAACTACTCGAGAGTATTACGGATGGGAAGGACGATCTGGAACTAGATGCATACTACATTGATGAGTCGTCTCAGACTGTGTACTTGTTCCAGTCGAAATATCGCTCGAGTCCTGCAAACGTGAGAATGAACGATTTGGCCAGCTTCCTTGATGTCCCCAAGAAGCTGACCACACCTCAGATTCTGGCCGGTATCTCAAATGAGGGTGTTCTCGAACTCGCTCCGAGATTTCGCCGTTGCATCCTTGATGGATACGAAGTCCACCTCGTCTATCTGACAACGCTCCGAGCAACTAAGCCGGTGCAAGACAGAGTGAATTCGTGGGCAGATGATTCGCTATCTCTTTCGGTTGCAGGTTCCCACCATGATGTTCAGCATTCTGCGACGATGCTTGACGTCAGCAACCTGTTGCAGATTATCGAGTCTGTCAGTGACCAACAGGAAATTGAGTTGACTTTGTCCGTGCGGGCTGACGAGTATCATCAAACTTTGTCTGGAGACTTCAAGTGTCTCATTGCGACGCTCTCGCTCCATGAGATTGCCGTCACGTTCGACAAGTTCAGATATGCCATGTTTAGACACAATCCACGTGGCCCTTTGGGATCCGTTGCGGTCAACAAGGAAATCAAGAATACGTTGGCTGACCCTGCCAAACGTGGCTGGTTCCAACTGATGAACAATGGGCTCTCAGCGGTGTGTGCCTCTTTTACTGACCCGGTTGTCGGATCTGGTGCCACGACAGTCAGAATCAGAGACTTCCAAATTGTCAATGGTTGTCAGACAACTTACACAGTATGGGACCACTGGCGGCGAGGCGGTGACCTTGGGGATGCCAGCGTGACCCTAAAACTTGTAGAAGACCCTTCGTCATCGTTGAGGCACATCATTAGTTCCGCAAGTAACAAGCAGTCGCAGATGAAGGATTGGGACTTCCTGTTCGACGAACCGGAACAGGAACGACTTCAGAAGGAGTTCGCCACTCTATCTCCTCCAATGTTCTACGAACTTCGGTGAGCCAACAGGTAGGGTCACAATTAAAGATATTGCACAAGCAAATTGGGCATTTCTTGGCAAGCCTGGAGAGGCTAAGGATAGATTGAGAGAAATTCCTCGGTCCAAGCAGCAGCTCTCAGGGGCTTATCGTGAAGTGTTTGCACCCAATATTGAGGCCGAGCGGCTTAGGTTGCCTTGGATTACCTACAAGAGGGTGCAGGATGAATGGAATGTACATGTGGATCAGACGGGTGAACGTGGAGATTTCAGAGAGCACGGCCGCCTCCACATTTTATGGCTGGTTGCCCGAGGGTTGGTGAAGTCGGAGCGCTTGTCGGACTATAGTTCAATGTCACTGAGCCGAGTGAAACAGCTAACGTACGACTTGGACAACTGGTTCCCGGACTTACACAGCATAGCGGTTGAGACGATTAGCTATGTTGTTGACGTTGAACGAGCACTGTCGGAGGAGAGCAATCGGCCTCTGTCACTGAGGCAGTTATTCAGATCAGCATCAAAGTATGAACGTTTCACTAAACGGCACGATGAACTTCTCCAAAGAGGCGGTGCGTTGAAGGGAGGGTCATCGACGGCAGCGTGAGCTGGAGGGAGTGCGGTGGATTGAATTCCCTTTTCCTGACCTAGGTCATGTGAAGGGCTGTAACGTAGGAGCCGCCCCCTCACCACCCCAAATGCAGCATGACTACCTGACCCTGCCATGGCAGACCCCTGACCCACCGCATCACCTGGTGGGCCTCAGTCGAAGATAGGCTCTTCGACTCTATGTACTCCATCGCGTGATTGGCCATCGTCGTGTACGTCAGCTCTATGAAGACCTGTCCCCCATCCGACACCTTCCAGCAGTCCCCCTCCAGGTCATCGTAGGCCATTAGCTCCCACGCGTACTGATAGGCTGCGCCAGATGGCCGAGCCTGCGAATAGTCGATCTGCACGACTCCAACATCCAGTGCCATGACATGCCTCCCTGTCTGAATTCGAGGACCGACATTCTATCGGACCAGAACGAGTTTGTGAGGACCTGCCCAGATCTCATCCCGAACACCGTCACTGGCCAAAGCCCGGCAAGTCACCTGACCGCCCATCGATGTACCTATCCAACGCCAACAGCCGCCACCAGACCATTACTGCTGTCTTCTAAATCAGAGAAATCCCCTAATCAGACGAATCAGAGTTCAGACATTTCCCGTCGCCCCACTGGACTCCCGCTCCCCGCTTCCACTGGGACAAGCTTCGCGGGAGTGACGGGTGAGGGGCGGTTCGCGAACCGCCCCTGCAGTGTTGCTGTATCGGGTAGGGGGTAGGCGTGGTTTTCACCCTCACCCCAGCCCTCTCCCCCGTATCAAGTACGGGACAGGCTCTGAGGGAGAGGGGGTGGGTAAACTGGCAATTCGTTCGTCACCGGATCAAGTCCGGCGCAGGCTATGAGCTTGTCGAAGGACACCCCCATCCCCTGGATTCCGGCCTTCGCCGGAATGACGAACTGCGGATACCTACCCTTGTTAGCCCGGAGGGAGAGGGGGTTATGCAAAGGTCTCCTTTCACGGGAGTGACGGGGTTACACGATGGGACCAGGGGTGGGATTGAGAATTTGCACACAGGGTTGAATCGGAGCACCGCTGCCGCTCGGCTCCTAACCACCCCCAACGCCTGCTACCATAGTCGAACCGCACCTAAGCCAAATCCAACCTTCCCGAAGGCCCCGAAATCCTAGCCAACCTAGCCAGAATCCTGTCGGCATGGCCGATGGTTGCCAGACGCAGTCTCGCCAACTGGCGACTGCTGTCGTCAGTCGTCATCGGAGTCGTGCTTGCATCGACCATCATGGCGGGCACCGTCATCTACTTCGACTCGCTGCGTGACCTCGCGCTCGAGTCCGCGCTTGAGCAGCACGACCCGATCGACCTGGACATAGTCGTCAAGACTTCCAAGGGCCCGACCAGCCCCAAGGAGTCCGCAGCGGTCCGCGGCTTCATGGAGAACGAGTACAACACCAGGCTCGGCTGGCTGCTCGAAGGCTCCGTACGCGGCGCCCGCACCGCGACCTTCTTCATGACTCCTCCCGGCGAGGAAGAAGTCGCCGGCGACGACAACGCTCGCAGCTACTTCCACTTCCTGCACGGCATAGAGGACCACATCGAGATCCTGCCGGGCGGTCGTATGCCCGCCGAGCTGCTCGACGTTTCTCCGGACGGCAGCCCGATCACCATTGAGGCAGCAGTCCCGTACGGTGTTGCGAACGAGATCGGTCTGACGGTTGGCTCCACGCTGTCGGTGGTGCCGCACTGGATGGACGCAACGCCGTACGCCTCTGTGGTGGTGTCGGGAATCTTCCGCAGGACCGATCCCGATCACCCGCTCTGGCGTCTCGACGATGAGGTATTCCACACCTTCTCGTCGGGCAGCTTCGTCGCCGTTCCGCTGCTCGTGTCCGAGGACACGCTCCTGCGCGGGGTGGGCGGCGCGTTCACGGACATGGACACCACCTACGGCTGGATGCTCCTGACCGACCACGAGCGGCTGCAGGCGACCAACGCCACGGACGCTCTGTTTGCGGTAATTTCAATGCGCCGGAACATGTCGCGGACGTTCCTATCCTACCGGCAGGTGACCGACCTGGACGACGCGCTTGCCGACTACGATGAGCGCCTGCTGTTCACCAAGCTCCAGATGTTCGTGGTGCTGATCCTCATCGCCGTCGTGGTGCTGTACTACGTCATCACCCTGTCGTCCCTGATTGCCGAGCAGCGCAAGAACGAGATCAGCCTGCTCCAGGGAAGAGGTGCGACAGAGCGACAGGTGCTCACCGTGTTCGTGCTGGAGGGGCTGACGATTGCCGGACTCGCCATCGTCATCGCGCCATTCCTGGCCGCTGCCTCGATCAGCGTCCTCGGACTCACGCCCGCGTTTTCCGACCTCTCCGGCGGCGCGCTGCTTCCCGTCACGCTGACGCGCGGCGCGTTCATAATGAGCGCACTCGGAGGCGTTCTGAGCTTTGGTGCGCTGATGATTCCGGCGTTCGAGGCGTCAAGGTCGTCGATGTCCAGGGACAGGCAGGAGATGGCACGACCGTCCCGTCTGTCGTTCGTGCAGCGCTACTACCTCGACGTGCTGCTGCTCGTCGTGAGCATCGTGCTGTTCCGGCAGCTCACCGAGCAGGGATCGCTCGCCGCCACCAACCTGCTCGGACAGGTTGCGGTCAACCAGCTTCTGCTGGCGGTGCCCGCAATCACCCTGGTCGCCTCCGCAATGGTGCTGATACGGCTCTTCCCGCTGGTGATGAGCCTGGCAAGCCGGCTCCTGGCCGCACGGCTTCCTCCGGGACTCGTGATGGGCCTGTGGCAGATGGCGCGCAACCCGACTCACTACGCGAGACTCGCGCTGCTGCTCATCCTGATGGCCGGACTCGGCATATTCGCGGCCAGCTTTGGCGGTACGCTGCAGCGCAGCTTCACCGAGCGGGTGCTCTACTCAGCGGGCTCCGACATCCGCCTCGTCAACGTGTCGATCAACATCCGGGGAGGCTCCAGGCCTATTGACAAGCCCTACGAGGACATGGACGAGGTCCTGAACGCGGCGCCGGTGCTGCGGGCGATCGGCTCGCACCTTGGAACGTTTGGAGGCGACTCCACTTTCGACGTTCTCGCCGTCGACACAGAAAAGTTCGAGGACGTCGCGTGGTTCAGGGACGACTTCTCCGACAACCCGCTTCCTGACGTCATGTCACAGCTCAACGGGCATGAGATCCCTCTCGGCATCCCGATGCCTGACAACGCCCGCGCGATACAGGTGCTCATGAAGGCCGACCGCCCGTCCCCAACTGTGAGCCTCGGTGCGAGACTCAGGGATTCCAATGGGCGCTACTTCACGTACAGGCTCGGCTTCCTGGAGTCCAGCAACTGGCGACTCTACAGTGCAGAGCTGTTCGAGGGTGGCAGTCCCAGGTCCAGGCTGTTCCCCTCCCGACCGTTCACCCTGGTGTCCATAGCAGTCGGCGAGACCGACCTCGAAAGAGGTCTCAGGCCAGGCTCGATACTGATCGACACCGTCCGGGTCCGAAAGTCCAACGGCGAGATAGAGGTCCTTGACGACTTCAGGAACCTTGCCCAGGACACCAACGCGGAGGTCGACGGCTGGAACGTGCTCCAGGATTCCAGCGTCGCCAACCAGGACAGGATTCGCGCCTCGGAGGTATCGGCCAGGGGCGATGGCTCCCTGATGTTCGCGTGGTCTGCAGGACGCGCCCTCGTGGCCAGGGGCATCTCGCCTGGTGGTGAGCCTCAGCCGGTGCCGGTGGTCGCCAGCGAGTCCTTCCTGAAGCACTTCGGGCACTCCATCGGTGACGAGGTGAAGGTCTCCGTTAGCGGACGGCGGCTGACCGCTGTGCTTGTCGACACGGTCGACTTCTTCCCGACGATGGACAGCTACAACGACAGGTTCCTGGTGGCCGATCTAGAAACCGTTCGCGCACACACGAACCTGGGCATGGCGCGCGCCGAGATCACCGCCAACGAGATGTGGCTGCGCACCGACGTCGAGGGCGAAGAGCGGGAGGAGTTCATCGAAGAGCTCAGGGAGGGACGGCCGTTCCAGATAGGCAGGGCGATAGACACCGTCGAAGATCTCGCTGTTGCCCAGATCGACCCGCTGGTGCTTGCAGGCTGGAGGGCGCTCCTGCTGATTGCGTTCGGCGCGATACTCGTACTCAGCAGCCTCGGCTTCCTCGTCCACGCCTACATATCGTTCCGCAACCGCGAGCTGCAGTTCGCCCTGATGCGAACGATGGGTTTCTCGACGCGCCAGCTGGTGTCGCTCATGTGGCTCGAGCAGGCTCTCGTCATACTGGTCGGCATGGCGCTCGGCACCTGGATGGGAGGCCGACTGGGCGCGACGATCATGCCGTTCCTCGGCCACGATGACCGTGGAGGCCAGGTGCTGCCGCCGTTCGTAATCGAGGTCGGCTGGCAGAACCTGCTGGTAACGTATGTCGCAATGGGCCTGATCTTCACCGCCATAATCATAGGCGTGATTCTGTTCATCCGACGAATGTCATTGTCCCAGGTCCTCCGCGTGGGGGACGGCTGACGACAAGCAAAAGGGGCGCCCCGAAACGGGAACGCCCCTTGCACAGAGTCGATAGTCTTCGAGGCTAGACCTCTCTGAACTCGCCTTCGACGGTGTTGTCGTCGTCTGGGCCGGAGCCGCCGTCTGGGCCTGGCCCGGCGTCTGCTCCTGGAGGAGGGGGATCGCCCGGTCCGGCCCCCGCTCCTGCGCCTGCCTGGCTGTACACTGCCTGGCCGACCTTCTGGAGCGTCTCCTGCAGCTCGTTGAGGGTCGTCTCGACGCGCGCTATGTCGTCGTTCTGCAGCGCCGACCGCACAGCGGCGACCTTGCCCTCGACCTCGCTCTTGAGTTCCTCAGGGATGCTCTCAGCGTTTTCCTGGAGCATCTTCTCGGCGGCGTAGGCCGCGTTCTCGGCGGTGTTTCGAGTCTGGACCTCCTGGCGCCTGCGCTCGTCTTCTTCGGCGAAGCGCTCGGCGTCAGAGACCATCGAGTCGATCTCTTCCTGTGCCAGACCTGAGCTAGCGGTGATCGTGATCCGCTGCTCCTTGCCGGTGCCCTTGTCCTTGGCCGAGACGTTCAGTATACCGTTGGCGTCGATGTCGAATGCGACCTCGATCTGGGGCATCCCGCGAGGAGCGGGCAGTATGCCGTCCAGCACGAACTTGCCGATCGACTTGTTCTCGGCAGCCATCGACCTCTCGCCCTGGACCACGTGGACCTCCACGCTGGTCTGGTTGTCGGCCGCGGTGGTGAACACCTCGCTCTTGGAGGTGGGGATCGTGGTGTTGCGCGTGATGAGCCCGGTCGACACGCCTCCGAGCGTCTCGATGCCCAGTGTCAGCGGCGTGACGTCGAGCAGCAGGATGTCCTGCACGTCGCCCTGGAGTACTCCGGCCTGGATGGCCGCGCCAATCGCGACGACCTCGTCCGGGTTAACTCCCTGGTGCGGCTCCTTGCCGAACAGGCTGACCACGGCTTCCCTGACTGCGGGCATACGGGTCATGCCGCCGACGAGCACCACCTCGTCGATCTGCGTCGCCGAGACGCCGGCGTCGGCCATGGCCTTGCGGCACGGGTCGATGGTGCCCTGTACGAGGTCGGCTACCAACTGCTCCAGCTTCGAGCGGGTCAGGGGCATGACAAGGTGCTTGGGGCCGGACGCGTCTGCAGTGATGAACGGCAGGTTGATCTCCGTCTGCAACTGGGTTGAGAGCTCGATCTTTGCGGCCTCAGCGGCCTCACGAAGCCTCTGGAGAGCCATCCGGTCCTGCTTGAGGTCTATACCCTGCTCCCTGCGGAACTCCTCTGCGATCCAGTCGATGATCTTCTGGTCGAAGTCGTCGCCGCCAAGGTGCGTGTCGCCATTGGTGGCCTTCACCTCGAAGACGCCTTCGCCGATCTGCAGGATGGTGATGTCGAACGTGCCGCCGCCGAGGTCGTAGACCGCGATCGTCTCCTCAGACTTGTTGTCGAGGCCGTAGGCGAGCGAGGCTGCCGTAGGCTCGTTGATGATGCGCAGCACCTCGAGCCCGGCGATCCGTCCGGCGTCCTTGGTAGCGTTGCGCTGGCTGTCGTCGAAGTACGCCGGCACCGTGATGACGGCCTGCGTAATCGGCTCACCCAAGTTCGCCTCGGCGTCCTGCTTCATCTTCTGGAGGACCATGGCCGCTATCTCGGGCGGAGCGTGAGTCTGACCCGCCATCTCCACGTGTGCGTCGTTGTTGGAGTGCCGCACTATCTTGTACGGCATGAGCTCTACGTCTCTCTGCACGCTCGCGTCGTCGATCCTGCGGCCCATGAAGCGTTTGATCGAGAAGACGGTGTTCTCCGGGTTGGTAACCGCCTGGCGCTTCGCGGTGGTGCCGACGTAACGTTCGTTGGATCGCGGGTTTATCGCGACCATCGACGGCGTGGTCCGGCCGCCTTCAGCGTTCTCCCTTCAATGACGGCCATGCAAGAGTTGGTCGTACCGAGGTCAATTCCGAGTATTTTGGCCATTTACTGATTCTCCTGTTAGCAGGGCTCGCCCTGCACCCGTAAGTGTTGACATTCGCAGGACTATTGGTCTTCGGTCATATTGTTCAGTCATCCGTCGGGGCCTGTGCGACACTTACCTGCGCCGCCCTGAGCACCCTGCTGTGGAGCCTGTATCCGTCTCTGACGATTCGGACCACGGCGCCCTCGCTTACTTCGTTAGTCGGCTCGAAGAATACGGCCTCGTGCTGAGACACGTCGAACGGCTGGCCGATGGTCGCCTCGATGCGGGACAGCCCCTCGGACTGGAGCATGTTCTCCAGGCTCCGCTGGACGAGCTGCACGCCCTCGTACCAGCTAACGTCGACTGCGTCTTCAGGCAGGAAGTTGACCGCCCGGTTGAAGTCGTCTGCCACTACGATCAGCTTCAGAAGGAGCTGCGCGTTGGCGCGCTCCCTGGTATCGGCAAGTTCCTGTGTAGCTCGCTTCTTGTAGTTCTCCAGGTCGGCCCTGTATCTCAGCGCCATGGACCTGAACTGGTCTTTCTCGCGCTCGGCCTCGTCGAGGCGAGCCTGGAGTTCCGAAACCTCGTCCAGTTCGGCGTCCATCTGCTCTTCTAGAGTCTGACTCTCGTCGGACTGCCCATCTTCTGTCATAACTGTCGATCCTTTAACGTCATTCCCGTTTTCACGGGACGCACTTGCATCAGCCGGCGAGAATCTTGAACATCTCGTCCAGGCTTTCGTTGAGAGCTTCCCTGAGTTGCTGTCCTTCCAACTGGGCCATTTGCGACCGCATCCGTATCATCCTGTTGAACAGCTGCATCGCCAACTTCACTCCGGCCAGATTGAGGCCCAGGTTTTCGACGAGATGCTTGATGAGCTGCAGACGCGCGATATCTTCGTCAGAGTAGAGCCTGGACATGCCCCCGGTGCGCGAGGGCAGCACAAGACCCACTCTTTCATATTTTCGTAAAGTTTGGGGATGCATGTCCAGAATGCGCGCGGCGACGCTTATGACGTATACACCTTCCTGCATGGGACCTGTTCCCTCCATGTTTCGAGAATTGCGGCCCTCAGCCCAAAACCAGGGCTAACCCGCGAGCCTTTCCGGCGTTACAGTCTCTGAACGGCTCGTAATCAATGGTAATTATTGATACGGGGTGTGTCAAGTGATATAATGCCCATGAAGCAAATTAATTCATGTGAATTTCAAGGAACACCAGCGGAGGGAAATGATGCTTGAACTCAGAGCCTGCCCTCGGTGTGAGGGCGATCTGCACACCAACAGAGACATGTATGGGTCGTACAAGCAGTGCATTCAGTGCGGCTATATGCACGACATACCTAACAAGGACCTGATTCTCAGGTCACTGAACCTGGCCGACTTCAACAAGAAGAAGACGACGAAGAAAGTGGCCTGATCGGGCGCTGTCAGCGCCTTAAGATAGCTCCTCCTCAAGTAGGACGCCCCCTCAGATGAGGGGGCGTCCTTTACTTTCTGGTTTCGCCTCCGCCTGTTCGGCGTCGTCAGCGACGAGATAGCGAACTATCACGTTGGTGTCGATGGCAATCACTCTTCACAGGCACCTTCGGCTATGGCGCGTTCCATGTCCTCCAGAGTCGCTGCCGGACCGTCATGCCGAAGTATGCCGAAGAGCCGCCTCACGGAACGTATAGGCAGTATACGGACTTCTCCTTCCTGGATGACGTAGCGCACGTGGTCTCCTGCCTTCACCGACAGAGCTTCCCGTATGGCTTTGGGCAAAGTGGGTTGTCCTTTCGGGGTGATGCCGGACTCGATCATGAGGAGTGTCCATATGCCTTACTTGCAGAGCGTAGTGCTGGGGATGGCTATGCTGCAAGGCTTCAGCCGATCTTGAGCCTGAGTTAGCTTGGTAGGTGCTGCCTTTTACAACCGGTCATCTGGATTCCGGCACAGGCCGGAATGACTAAAGCCGCTAGCGAGCCTCACACCTACTAGATTGACACAGCTTCTCGGCCTGCTGGCTCCTAGTCAGGTTCGAGAGCCGACGTAATGCTCACTACCCAGGCGGGCAGCTCTTCGATCTTTCTCATGTCTTGGGGACGTTTTGTCAGCTTGTGGGTTACGCTCTGGCCTTCGGCCATGCGTACGAGCCTCCCGGCGACGCCTTCTGACACCTCGCCCTTTCGCCACCCGTTGAAGAGTATCTCCTCAGGGCGAATGCCGAGGCAGAGCAAATAGTCGTAATTCCGGTCTAGCCGGATGTGGTTGAACTGGAACGAGCCACCACGATCTTCTGATGCCGTCTTGACCTCGAACTTGAGACTGCCGATTTCAAGGTCCCACTCCTCGATACGTGAGGCTCCCTTGCCGACGGCAATACCTGAATGGACCAGGTATCGAAAGATGAAGCCTTCGCCGATGTCTCCACGGTTTGTGTTGGCTACCTGGCGAAATGGTGCAAGTGTCGACCCGGACCACTTGGACGTGGGCGTATGCTCATGGATCACTTCGAGCATGAGCTCAAGCGGATTCAAGCGGGCGGCTCCCAAGTGGGGCCTGTTGCGCCGCGCTTCCAGAAGACCAGGAAGTAGGAGTGGTTCTTTCGCGCGTGTACCTGTTTGGACATCCTGCTTACGCCGGGCCTGTTATTTCGCATGACCACAAACAGGTCTTCAGTGACGTACCCCAGAGCTTCGTATTCATGCATGATTTCAACATGCGTGAACCGTTGCCTGTTAGAGCAGACCTCGTCCTGACACTTAACGATCAGGGTTCCGCGGTCTCGGAGTACCCGGTATGCTTCCCGTCCGCCATCAACGTACAGGTCCAGGACGGCTTCGTGATACTTGCTCCTGGTCCTGTTGCCCGTGCTGTTGTTCTTGTAGTAGCTCTCGTATGGCTGGTGGCCGGTATGTGCAGTCCCGCCCGGAGAGTGCATGTATGGAGGGTCCAGGACGACGCAGTCTATTGAGCCATCTTCATATGGAAGATCGCGACAGTCGGTCCCCATAGCAATATCAGTCGGCAGGAGGTTGTATGTTTCGGGTCCTACCTTGTTCCAAAACACGCCCTTTCCGTATGTCACGTCAGCCACAGTGCTTCCCGGCGCGACGTACAGATCCAGGATCTTCGGAAAGACGTCTTCGTTCGCCGCCGCGTATGCACTAAGAACCAGATTGTTGCTTGGTGAACCGTTGCGAACGACGCGCTTTCCACCCCGAGAGACGTTATCGTCTTCGAGCGTTAGTTGTGTTCCCGTTTTGCTGTCGTAGGCCATGCGACGAATCCGGCAGGTGTTACTCCAGGCCTAGCTGGTAGTGTTTGCCCTCGGTCTTGATTGACGGGGCTACTACGACCTCAGCGACCTGGTGCATCTCGCGGATGTTCTCTGCGCCGACCATGCCGAGGCAGATGTTCAGTGCGCCGACGAGGTTCTGAGTGCCGTCGACGACCGAGCTGGGGCCGAACAGTATCTGCTCGAGGGTGCCCTTGACGCCGACCTTCACTCGGGTGCCGCGCGGCAGGTTGGGGTCAGGGTTGGCCATTCCCCAGTTGTAGCCCCTGCCGGGCGCCTCTTCGGACTGTGCAAGCGGAGTGCCAATCATGACAGCGTCGGCCCCTGAGGCCATCGCCTTGCACAGGTCGCCGCCGGTGCGGATGCCGCCGTCGGTGATGATGGGGACGTATCTTCCGGTGCGCTCGAAGTAGTCGTCGCGTGCCGCGGCGGTATCCATCGTGGCCGTGACCTGTGGGATACCCACCCCGGTCACCTCGCGAGTCGTGCATGCCGCGCCCGGTCCGACACCTACCAGCACGCCGTGAATGCCCGTCTCCATCAGCTCGAGCGCGACATCGTAGCTCACGCAGTTGCCGACGATCACGGGGACGTTCACCAACTCAAGCAGCTCCGGGAACCGCAGTCCGCGCTCGCTATTCGAGATGTGCCTGGCGGTGGTGACGGTGGACTGTACGACGATCATGTCCGCTCCCGCCTCGGCGGCGAGCGGTGCGAGATTCTTTGTCCTCGCGGGTGTAAACGAAACGGCACACTTTGCACCGCTTGCCTTGATCTCTTCGACTCGCTCGCCGACCAGATCTTCGCGGATCGGGGCGGAGTACACCTTCTGGAGCAGGGACGTCACCTTCGCCTGGGGTGTCTCGACGATCTCCTCGACGACGCTCAGCGGGTCGTCGTAGCGGCTGTGAACCCCTTCCATGTTGGTTACGGCCATTCCGCCGAGCCTGTCCATCTCCCCTGCAAAGCTGGGGGACGATACGGCGTCCATGGCCCCGCCGAGGACCGGCGTAGACAGGGTAATCCCGTCCACCGAGAACTCGGTGCTGGTCAGCTCGGGATTGATCGTTACGGAACCCGGCGCAATCGCCACCTCATCGAATCCATATACACGTCGTAGCTCTCTGAGGTGTGGGACCCCCATAGTGCGAAAACCTCCTGGAAAATATCGTTCCGGCGTGGGCCGGAGTCTTTGATCGTCGATTACCCCGGCTCTACGAAACTGTCATCACACTTCGGGTCGTGAGAGGAATTGGGAGCGCCGTGCTCTCTGGAGCTCAGATTCGTGTCAGAATCGCGGCCATCATATCCTGCAGGTCAGGGAACAGATGCGCGTCCGGCAAGTGCTGGTGAGATGCCACAAGCTCGTCGTCGACATAGATGTGGAACATACCATGAGTGCTTGGGTCGAGTCACCGTTGCGGCTGAGGGCTTCTCCCGCCATCCAGGCGGCGCGCAGCGCGTGGCCTCAGTGCTGGCAGTACTCTAACCGTATCCTGAGACCATCGTCCGCCATGTGCGCCCACCTCCTGCGACGGTATTACAACATGGTATGACTTGAGGCCGTGCCGGGTCAATGGCGTGGGGGCGCCATTACAGCGGTGTTCAAACCTGATTCCTCGCCGGTCGGCGGGGCACCCTGCGTACTGGGCCCGATATGCGGGTATCGCCTTCCGGACTCGCGAGCCTGCGTTCAAACACGGTGAACGCGTCGACCAGCTCATGCGCCTCGAAGGCCCGATTACGTCGCCCGATACTGACCTGTACAAGTACGCCGGCTTCCACCAGGCGGTCTATCGCAAGTCCTGCGGCCTGGAATGATCGCCCGACAAGCTCCGCTGCCGTTGACGTGGAAAGCACGGGAGCAGCGGGGAGAGCCTCGATGAGAAGGCTGACCGCCGAGTTGCGGCGGATGCGGCCGACACGACCCCGCCAGACAGACTGAAGGTCGCGCACCTGGTCCTCGAAGTGTCTGGCGTCCTCCACCGACCGGTTGCACGCCTCCGCTAAGAGTGAGATCCACCCGCTGATACCCTCATGCGCTTCGGGGGAGTTGGACGGACCCACGTAGCGTGTCCCGCTCAGTCCATCAATGTAGTCCTGGGCCCAGGTTGACAGGATGAGGGAGACCGGTGGCAATATCCGTAGTCCCAGCCCACGATGTCGCAGCACCATATGAATCAGCGCACGTCCGGCGCGTCCGTTGCCGTCGACGAAAGGATGAATGGTCTCGAACTGCGCATGTGCAACTGCAGCTTGTGCCAGAGCTGGGAGCGAGTCGTCGTTGCAGAAGCTTATGAGGTCGTCGAGCAGGTAGGGCACATCCTCCGGCGGTGGTGGCACGAACGATGCCGAGCAGGGATTGTAGTCGCTGCCCCCGATCCAGTTCTGCACCGTTCGGACGCTGCCGCCGTGGTCTTCGAGTCGTGTTCCGGCCAGAAGCCGCCGGTGTGTCTCCAGGAGGGCCTCCATGGTGATGTCCCCACCCGGGATCACTGAGTCCACAGCCCACGCCATTGCATCGATGTTGCCCAAGACCTCCCGTGCGGTCACGTCGCGTGGTTCCATACCTAGCCTTTGCGCCGCATCCGCGCGGAGCAGCCTCCTGCCCCCGACCTCGAGACCTTCAATCCTGGATGAGGCGACTGACTCGGCACGCAGAAGTAGCCTGGCAAGCGCCTCCGAGTTAGCGAGCGCGTTCCCGGTTGCATCGAGCCGGGCGAGCGCCGTCTCAGCCTCGGTGACTTCTGCGGCGATGTCACCATCGAGCGAGAACTGGCGGCCGTGCAGCCGATCAGGCATATATACGCTGTATGTGCAGGGTCGCCGGTCACGCCGGCTCAGACCGACGATATCGCCGCTCCAACGCCTCTCTTGCAGACTTGCCATTCCGACCTCACATATTCAAGAATAGTATATAACATTGAATATACGAGACTGTTATTCAAGTTTACAGGTATGAGCAGGTGATCGGGGTATCAGCTTGGCGAGCGTTGAAGACAGGGTAAAATCCCTTGCGCTTGAGATTGGGTTCGACCGCGTTGGCATAACGGGCGCGGAGCCGTTTGTGCGGGATGAGGCGGCTGCCGTCGAGCGGGTGCGCTCGGGGCTGATGGATGGACTTCCGTGGTACACGGAGGAGCGGGTGCGACGGATGAACCGGCCCACGGCGCTGCTCGAAGGCGCGCGGTCGGTCGTGTCGCTGGCGCTCAGCTACAACACTGGTGAGCCCTCGGACGAGGCGCCAAGCCCACGAGGCAAGGTCGCGAGGTACGCGTGGGGACGTGACTACCACAGCCTGATAAAGAGCAGGACAAGGCGATTCGTGCGTGAGCTGCCCGACGTCGTCGGAGGCCCTGTACGAGCCCGCTACTATGTCGACGACGGTCCGATGAACGACCGCGCCGCAGCGGAGCGATCCGGCGTGGGATGGTTCGGCAAGAATACAAACATCCTCACTCCGACACACGGCTCGTGGGTGTTCCTCGCTGAGGTGGTGACCGACCTCGACCTCAAGCCCGATCAGCCTCTGAAGAAGACCTGCGGGGAGTGCGTCCGCTGCATTCCGGCCTGTCCGACCGACGCGATCGTGGCTCCGTTCGTCATCGACAACCGCAGGTGCATCTCGTTCCTGACGATCGAGCTTCGCGGCGCGGTCCCGCGTGATCTGCGTCCGCTGATGGGCGACTGGGTGTTCGGCTGCGACATCTGCCAGGAGGTGTGCCCGGTCAACCGCAAGGCCGCTCCGAGCAGGGAGGTGGAGTTCAGGAAGCGGCACGACTTCGACGCGCCGGAGCTCATTCCGCTGCTCGATCTCGATGAAGACGGTTTCAGACTGTGTTTCAACGGCAGTCCGATCCGGCGCGCCAAGTTGGCGGGGCTTCAGAGGAACGTGTGCGTCGCGCTCGGCAACATCGGCGACCCTGTGGCGGTACCCGCGCTTGCGCAGGCCCTGAAATCGAGTGAGCCGCTGGTGCGGTCACATGCAGCCTGGGCTCTGGGTCAGATCGGCGGCGAGACTGCGCGTGACGCGCTCAGAGGGGCGATTTCCGGGGAGAATGACCCCGAGGTGGTGGTGGAGGTGCGCGACGCCCTTGGAATTTGGAATAGTGAATGAAGAATAGTAAACCCTGCCTATGCTCTTTCGCCATTCCTAATTCACTATTCACCATTTTCGTGAACTGCGTCTACTTCTCGAAGAAATCTAGGTCGATGGCGAACGCCGCTGTCAGCAGCAGGAGCCTGAACTCCTCCGACATATCCGGGTCGTCGAAGAGCACCTGGAACGTGTCGGCATCGGTGAAGACTTCTCTGCCGAACCCGGACCACTGCTTGGTCACGCGGCCGATCTCTTCGCCTTGCAGGTTGTTCACGAAGAACGTGTACGGCCTGAACAGGCTGCCGGTTATCTCTCCAAGGGGCTGATCGTCTCGGTCCGTCAGCGTAAGCCTGCGCTTGAATCCAAACTGCCTGTTCAGTGCACCCACATGGCGACCTGATTCATCACTCATGTTCAGATGGGAGAGGAACCAGAAGAACTCCCTGCTGGCAGTCAGGATTGGACTGCCGTTCGTGTCGACTACGTGGAGGTCGAGCGGCCGGTGCGACTTCAGAAAGAACCTGGAGAAGCCGCCGGACTCTTCGTAGGCGTACATTACCTGCTCGCCTTCCGGGGTCAGCACCTCGTAGCGGTTCTGGGTCTCGAATCCAGTTATCGCTTCGAGTCCCTCGACTATCTGGCGCACGATCAGTTCGTTGTGGCGTGTGATATCAATCAATTCAGATCATGCTCCAGGGTTGCTGAAAAGGCTTCCGAAAAGAGAGTATGGGAGTATTCCCGACTATCTCGGGGACACTCGGATCAGGGCGGCGATGTCGTAGCTGAACACCATGTCACCGTCGCCGCCGTCGAGAGTTATGACGCCCCGAGTCTTTGCGGTCTCCCTGACGTCCACCTCTCTGCCGGGTACCAGGTTCTGTTCTACGAAGTACGTGAGCAGCGCGTGGTCGTCCTCGGGCACCGAATCTATGACGAGCTCCTCGCCCTGTTTGGCCTGGTCAAGTGTCTTGGTGTCCTTGTTCGGCTTGTAGCCGCTTCCGGGGATAGGGTGTCCGAACGGGCATGTTGAGGGGTCGTTGAGCGCCTTTACGATCTTCTCCTCAAGGTATTCTGAGATCGCGTGCTCGAGGCGGTGGGCCTCTATGTGTGCAAGGTGGAGGTCTATACCGAGCAGGTCCACGACGAGACACTCGGCCAGACGGTGGCGCCGGACTATGCTCTCAGCCGGTTTCCGGCCCTTGGAGGTGAGGACCACCTCCTTGTTGGCGGTGGTCTCGACCAGTCCCTCACGGGTCAGACGCCGTATCATGCCGCCTACTGAAGGGAGAGATGTGCCAAGACCCTCGTCGGTTGGAAGCGTCTTGAGGTGGTCTGCGAGCACCGTGAGGGTGACGCGCACGTTCTGCTCTTCGAGCCGGTAGATGGACAGCAGGTAGTTCTCCGCGGCCATCGAGAGGCGCACGGCGGAGGCCTTGGATTTTCGGCTACGCGAACTGGAACGGGATGTCATCGCAGGTCACACACACTACAACCAGATGAGTGAAGTCCTGCTGCGATTATATCAGAAGGGTAAGGGCGGTTTGTTTACGCTCGCCTAACTACCGCTTTGTCCACTGCTTGGCCTTGCGTGCGCGTGCGAGACCGTACTTCTTGCGCTCTTTCTCGCGGGCGTCTCGTGTGAGAAGTCCTGCCCGCTTGAGTGGTGATCGCAGAGAGGGGTCGGCTATCTGAATCGCCCTTGCGATACCGTGACGCAGCGCACCAGCCTGGCTCACGACTCCGCCGCCGCGTATCTTGGCGACGATTCGGAACTGGCCGTGCGTGTTCGTTGCATCGAACGGCTGGTTGATGAGCTGCTGCCAGGAGTCCCAGGGAAAGACCTCTTCGAGGGGCCTCCCGTTCACCTGGTGGACGCCGGAGTCGGAGTACAGCCTGACCTGGGCTACCGATGTCTTCCGCTTGCCCATGGCGTAGTAGTAGTGTTGCTGCTCCTGGGCTACCATTTATGCCTCCGTTTGGCCTGATACCTGTGCGGCGTGCGGATGGTCCGGGCCGACGTACACTTTCAATCGTTTCAGCATCTTCCTTCCGAGCGAGTTCTTGGGCAGCATACCCTTGACGGCCTGCCGGATCACGCGGTCGGGGTGCTTCTCCAGCACGTCGGCGAGGGTCTGCTCGGTCAGCCCGCCATGGTACCCGCTGTGCCGGTAGTACATCTTCTGCTCGACCTTCCTGCCGGTTACGTGGATCTTCTCTGCGTTGGTGACGATCACGAAGTCCCCGGTGAGCAGGTGCGGGACGTACATGCCGTTGAGGATGGTCGCGATCCTGGTTGCCAGACGCCCGAGCGTCTCGCCCTCGGCATCGACGACGTGCCACTTGGGATTCAGGTCGGAAGCCTTGGTCTCGTAGGACTTTGACGTTGCTACCATTTCTCTCTGTTCCTGTTCCGGCCCTGTAGTCAGAATGGGCCGTCTTCGTATTTCACTCTTATCAGGCACAGGCCCTGAGGGGGGAGCGCCCGCGCCGGCGGTGCATCGCCGGCCATTGAAATCTGTTTCTCTACGTCGCTTACTGTCAGCCTGCCCGTTCCGACGTCCACGAGTGCGCCGGCCATTCTGCGTACCTGGTGGGGGAGAAACGCGCTTCCCTCCACGTCGATTGTGACCTGCCGTGGAGGGCCATCGCTCTCCAGGTCGATCCTATCGACTCTCCTGACCGTGCTCGCCTCCGGGTCTTCCAGGGCGCCGCCGAAGTTGGCGAAGTCGTTGGTGCCCTCCATATGGGCTGCCGCGGCTCTCATCGAATCCAGGTCCGGCGTAAGGTGGATTCTGTGGGCGTAGCGCCTCATCAGGGGAGACCTGGTGCCGGACACCAGCAGCGTGTACCTGTACAGTCTGCTGGTCGCGTCGCGACGGGGGTCGAACCCGGGCTTCGCCCGGTGGGCCGACCTCACGGCTATGTCATGCGGGAGCCTTGCGTTCAGCGCCCTCATGACTGTTCCGGGGTCATAGGTGGCCTCCGTGTCGAACGCCACGACCTGTCCCATCGCGTGGACTCCGGCGTCGGTGCGACCCGCCGCCTTGATCCTTACCGCTTCACCGGTGAGCGACTCTATTGCTTTTTCTATCTCCTCCTGGACCGTGCGGGCGTTCTTCTGGTACTGAAACCCGCTGTACTCCGTGCCGTCGTACTCGACGATCAATGCCAGGCGCATAGCCTATGGTCTGTCTGTTAGCTGACGAGCTCCACCATGGCCATGTCGGCGGCATCGCCCTTGCGCTTGCCCAGCTTGTACGAGCGGGTGTATCCGCCCTCGCGGTCAGCGTACCGGTCCGCAAGGTCGTCGAACACCTTTCGCACCGCTTCCTTGTCGGTAAGCAGCGCGGCCGCCTGCCTTCGATGGTGCAGCGTACCCTTCTTGCCGAGGGTGATCACCTTCTCGGTCATCCGGCGTGCTTCGAAAGCCTTGGCCTCGGTGGTCCTGAGTGTCTCATTGAGCACCAGGTTGGTCACCATGCCCCTCAGCATCAGCAGTCGGTGCTGAGTGGGTCGGTTCAGCTTCTTCCCCGATAATCGATGTCTCATTTCAGGCCGGCTCCTGTACCACCTGCTCCTCGGCGGATTCCTCTTCGACCTCTTCTCCGGCGTTTGCCATGTTGGGGTCGAGTTCCGGTGGGAGGAGTTCGTTCTCTCGTAGTTTGTCAAACAGTTCAGTGTAGGACTTCTCGCCGAAGTTCCTGATCTTGAGCAGCTCTTCCCGGGACATCTGGAGTACCTCGCCGACGCGGTCGATGCCGGCGCGCTTCAGGCAGTTCAGCGTGCGCGAGCTGAGGTACAGCCGCTCCACGGGGATGCCGAAGTGCTCGGGCGGGATGATCAGCGTGATGGCCTGACGTCCGTTCACGCCGTCCTCACCGATCTGGTCGGTGCTGGCGAACATGAAGAACTGGTTGACCAGTACGTTCGATGCCTTCTTGATAGCCTCGGCAGGCGTTATCGAGCCGTCGGTCCAGACCTCCATGATCAGCCGCTCGAAGTCGGTCCGCTGGCCGACACGGGTTCGTTCGACCGTGTAGTTGACCTTTCTCGTAGGGGTGAAAATCGCGTCGACTGGAAGGACTCCAATTGCCTGTCCTTCACCCTCTGACGATTCGCGGTATCCCTTGCCGCGCTCGACGTTGAGCTCGACAGATATCCTGGCGTCCGTGGAGTCGAGGGTTGCGATGTGGTGCTCAGGATTGACGACTTCGAAGTCTGCCGACGCCATGATGTCAGCGGCGCTGACTTGTCCCTCGCCGGCGACCTCCAGCCGCAGCTTTCCGGGCCTGTCCACCTCGGAGCGAAGCCTGACCGCCTTGACGTTCAGAAGGATCTCCGTGACCTGTTCCCTGACGTTAGGGATGGTCTGGTACTCATGCTGGACGCCCTCGATCTTGACGGAAGTTATCGCCGTCCCTTCGAGGCCGTTGTAAAGCACCCGTCTCATCGGGTTGCCGAGCGTTACTCCATACCCGGGCTCCAGTGGTTCAATTATGAACTTGCCGTATTCAGGTTCGTCTACCTCCACCGTGACGGAGGGGTCGGGAACGACTATCTCTTCCTCTTCGGGTACGTCGTACAGCAGGTATGTTGGATCGGTTGTCATGCACCACTCTCCTTGCTGAATTCTGCGGGCGGTTCGCGAACCGCTCCTACTTCGAGTAGAACTCGACCACCAGTCTCGCGTCGATGCCGGTCTCGATTTCAGTAGCATCAGGCAGGGATGCGACCTCACCTGTCAGGTTAGGAATGTCGAGCCGCAGCCACGTGGGTACCGGGCGCTTGGGCAGGCCGACAGTCAGGTCCTGAATGAACTGAGGAGTTGAGCCGTTTCTGCCCCCGCGCTTCCATGCGATAACGTCGCCCGGCTGTACAAGGTAGGAGGGAATGTCCATGCGACGGCCATTTACGGTGAAGTGGCCGTGGTTGACGAGCTGTCTTCCCTGCTGCCTCGAGTCGGACATCGACAGCCTGTAGACCACGTTGTCCAGACGCGTCTCGAGTACCTGGAGCAGGTTGTCGCCGGTGACGCCCGGCCGCACGCGTGCTATGTCGAAGTATTTCCTGAACTGTCGTTCGAGCACTCCGTACGTCAGGCGTGCCTTCTGCTTCTCCCTGAGCTGCAGTGCCCATTCCGACGGTCGCCTTCGCCTGGGGACCGAATCTCCCGGAGGACGGCGCCTGCGCTCTACAGCGCACCTGGGCGTGAAGCACCGTTCGCCCTTGAGAAACAGCTTTTCACCTATGCGCCTGCACTTGCGGCACTTGGCATCCTTATATCTGGCCATTAACTTTCCCTTCTCCAGGTTCAGGGCAGGCCCTTCGTCGGGCTCTGGACAGGCCCTGTCCTCTTTCCTCTCGTCTTTTCATTCTTCAGGAAGTCGCGAAACCCATCTCCTCGGATAGACGCGACACGTTGAATCCCTCTTTGCGCACTCTGAGATCGTAGTACAGCAGCGTCGCCGGTATGTAGGTGACGGGCAGCACGATTATGCTTCCGATAGTTGCTCCCACCGTGACTGCTATCTCGCCCAGGGTGGAAAACTCCTCGCTGCCTGCAGCTGTAACCGACGCCACGATCAGGAACGGCAGCATGATGACTATCAGCAGTCCCAGCGCGAGAAGCGAGTAGACCAGCAGGTTCAGGAATATCCTGAACTCACTCCTGCGGGCCAGCGCGAAGCCGCGGCTCAGTGCAGACAGTGAGCGATAGCCTTCCACGATTACCGCCGGCGCCGCCGTGGTCATGTAAATGGCGAACATCAGCAACAGTGCCAGCAACACCAGCGCTGCCGGGATGATCAGAAGCTGCTCGGTCTCCAGCAGGACTTCTGAGAGCGTCAGGAACGTGGCTCCGAGAGCCGCCTGTATTCCTCCAAGCATCAGGACCGATTTGCCTCGCCACAATACCCTCGTGTAGGACACGCCCACGTTGACCTGGCTGGCCACGTAGTGCTGACCTACCGCGAATATCGCTGCTCCATACGCGAACGTCAGAGCGATGAAATTGATAAGGTTCAAGATTATGTCGAATATACGATTGTCGATGGGGATTGCCGCTATCAGGGCGACCGGCAGTTGGATTACCGCGACCAGCACGATGAATTTCTTGAAGTGACTGCCGTAGATTACGAAAGTCTCGTTGAGTATCTCTCCAATGCCGCGCTGACCGAATCGCCGCTGCGACGACTGCTCTTCCACACCCGGTCCCGTTGTGCTAGACCCTGCGCCGTTTCGGCGGTCTGCATCCGTTGTGCGGAATTGGCGTTACGTCCCTGATGGATGTGACGAGAATGCCTGCGCCCTGAAGCGCCCGAATGGCAGCCTCGCGACCAGAGCCTGGCCCTCGCACGAACACTTCGACCTGCCTGACACCGTGTTCCATGCCTTTTCGGGCGGCGTCCTCACCGGCGCGCTGTGCGGCGAACGCCGTGGACTTACGCGAGCCTCTGAAGCCGACTGTGCCGGAACTGCCCCATGTGATGGGGTTGCCCTGCGGGTCTGTGATCGTGATGATCGTGTTGTTGAAGGTGGACTGGATGTAGGCCCTGCCCACCGGAACCGACTTGCGCTCTCTGCGCCGTGATCGTGGTCTTCTTGCCATGCTCTACTCTCAGCTCTACTTCTTGGTGGTGGTGCGTCCCCGTCCGGCGACGGCGACCCTCTTGCCTCGCTTGGTCCTGGCGTTGGTCTTGGTGCGCTGGCCCCTGACCGGCAGGCCGCGCCTGTGTCGCAGGCCGCGGTACGAGCCGATGTCCATCAGCCGGCGTACGTTCATGTTGACTTCGCGCCTGAGATCGCCTTCGACCACTTTCTCGCGGTCGACGATCTCGCGAATCCGGTTGAGCTGCGTGTCCGTCAGGTCCCTGACCTTCGGGTTGTCGAGCACCCCGGCCCTCTCGCATACGTCCTTGGCCTGGTACGGGCCGATGCCGTAGATGCTGCGCAGCGAGACTTCGACACGCTTGTTGTCAGGGATGTTCACTCCAGAGATTATGGCCATTTTCTTACCCCTGCCGCTGCTTATGCTTTGGATTCTCGCAGATGATGAGCACCCTACCGTGCCGGCGTATGACCTTGCACTTGGCGCATCTGACTTTTACTGATGCGGACACCTTCATGTTGAACCTCAGATCTCTCGTCTATCGGATGGCCCCGGCGCAATCGTGCGGCACGGCTACGCCATGCCACCGAGGAAAGCTACCGTCGGAGGACGTGATATCGGCCGGTCTTCTCCTACCTGAAGCGGTAGGTGATGCGGCCTCGTGTCAGATCGTAGGGAGAGAGTTCGACCAGCACACGGTCGCCTGGCAGCACGCGAATGAAATTCAGCTTCAGCTTGCCGGACACGTATGCGAGCACCTTGTGCTCGTTGGCCAACTCCACCCTGAAACTGGCGTTGGGCAGGGACTCCGTTACGGTACCCTCTACCTCGATTGCCTCCTTCTGTTTCCTTGCCATCAGACTCCTTTCGAGTCGTTCCCGGTCCCGCTGAGACTCAGTCGGGTTGTTACAACCGGGCCATCTTCAGTGATTGCGATCGTATCTTCGAAATGCGCCGACAGGCTTCCGTCGGCAGTCGATACTGTCCAGCCGTCAGCCTCTAACTGTGTATCCGCTGTTCCTATGTTGAGCATCGGTTCGACAGCGAGGGCCATTCCCTGTCGGATCATCGGTCCGCGTCCGGCCCTTCCGTAGTTCGGGACCTGCGGTTCCTCGTGCATATTGAACCCGATACCGTGGCCCACGTACTTCCTGACTACCTTGTAGCCGAGGCCCTCCGCGTAGCTCTGGACCGCGTTCGAAATGTCTCCGATCCTTCCTCCGACCCTTATCCTGGCGATACCCTGGTCCAGCGACTCCCTTGTCGCATCGATCAGGCGCCGGGCCTCTTCGCTCGTCTCGCCGACTCCTATGCTGAAGGCGCTATCCCCGTGAAGTCCGCCGTAGATGGCCCCTACGTCCACCTTGAGGATGTCGCCCTCTTTCAATTGTCGCTTACCCGGTATCCCGTGAACGATCTGCTCGTTCAGCGAAGCGCATATCGTCGCGGGAAACGCGTATGGCATCGACATTCCAGGATTGTAGTTCTTGAACGAGGGCACCCCTCCCAGACTTCTGATTGTCTGTTCGGCAATTTCGTCGAGCTCACGGGTCTCTATCCCAGGCTCAACTGCCTCAATGACCTTCTCCTGTGCGTGGGCTACTATCTGACCTGCCTCGAACATCAGTCGAAGCTCCTGGTCGGACTTTATCGTTATTCCACTTGGCCTTCGGGCCATCTGTGAAGCGACCTCCCGTATGTGCGGTACGCTCTGAAGTTCTCCGATTCCGACTCTCTGCTGCCCGCTTTCGGTGAATCCGTCACCCGTGACGAATGTCCGATGTGCAGGTTTCACCCCAGAAGGGCTCTTACAGTGAACTAATCCTAAAACACGTAGTAGTCAGTTTACAAAAACCCCATCTACCCAACAAGGCGAGTTCCGACTGCCCCGGACAGAGCCACGGCGACCTGCTCGACAGGCTGTTCGCCGTCGACCTCAGAAAGGTTGCCAGCCTGGCGGTAGTAGTCCACGACAGGCTCTGTCTCTTCGTTGTAGACCTCGATTCGCCTGGCCACCACCTCGGCCTTGTCGTCGTCACGCTGGTAGAGCTCACCGCCGCACTCGTCACACTTGCCCTCCGTTGTGGGAGGAGAGGAGTTCAGGTTGAACGGCCGCTGGCACTGCGTGCAGATAATTCTGCCGCTGAGCCTGCGGACCAACTCGTCGTCAGAGACCCTGATGAAGACGACGTGGTCGATTCCGCCCCGGTCCGAGAGCGCATCGTCTAGCGCCTGCGCCTGCGCATGGGTCCTCGGGAAGCCGTCCAGCACGAATCCTGCGGCATGTTCGGGATCGTTGATCCACTCGGTTATCATGCCGATAGTCACATCGTCCGGCACGTAGACGCCGCGCTCCATGTAGGAGCGGGCAAGCTGTCCCAGCTCAGTGTTGCGTCGCTGGTGGTCTCTGAACAGGTCGCCCGAGGACACGGCGTGTATCGACAGGCTGTCAGCGAGGTTCGCTGCCTGTGTGCCCTTGCCCGATCCGGGCGGTCCCATGAGTATGATGTTCATAATTCTCTGTACAGCGGTCTATGGGTCCCCGCCTTCGCGGGGATGACGATTGATTAAATTACCTGATGAAGCCTTCGTAGTTGCGCATCAGTAGCTGCGCTTCGAGCTGTCTCATCGTGTCCAGGGCCACGCCGACCATGATCAGCAGGCTGGTGCTGGACAGCGTAAGCGCGCGCACGTCAGTCGCCTGGGTGACGAAGAACGGAATGATCGCAATGATCCCCAGGAACAGCGCGCCGCCCCACGTAATGCGGATGATCACCCGGTTCAGGTACTCCTGCGTCGGTCTCCCAGGTCTGATTCCCGGAATGAACCCGCCGTTTCGCTGCAGGTTCTCAGCAAGATTTTGCTGCTGGAATACGACAAGCGTATAGAAGAACGTAAATATGACCACAAGAATGAAGACGGCAATCCAGTACGGAAGATTCGCCGGGTCGAGCGTATCCGTAAAGAATCTCGCGAGTCTTGCGAAGAACGAGTCCGACAGCGGGTTCTGGAAGTAGCTGAAGATGGTCGCGGGCAGGATGATGATGCTGAACGCGAAGATCAGCGGGATCATTCCCGCGCTGTTGACTCGCAGAGGCAGGAAGGTAGATCCCGACTGCCGCTGCATCTGCCCACCGCGGTAGACGCTTCTGCCGTACTGTACCGGCACGCGCCGCTGGGCCTCGTTGAACAGCACGATGACGAATATGATTCCAAACCCAAAGACAGCCAGCAGTAGCAGGCCTGCCATGCGGTCGCTTTCGAGGAATCCCTGACCGATCACGGTCGGGAAATTCGCAACGATGCCTCCGAAGATTATCAGCGAGATGCCGTTGCCGAGTCCGCGCTCGGAGATGAGCTCGCCCAGCCATACCAGGAACATCGTTCCGGCGACCATCGAGAGCAGCATCGCCAGTGTGCCGATGTTGAACCCGAAGTCCACGCCAGGGAGCACACCGGACTGCCTGAGCAGTGTGAGCTGTCCCCAAGACTGCAGGAACGCGATCGGTACAGTCGCGTAGTGCGTAATCTGGTTGATCTTCTGGCGTCCGAGGTCGCCTTCCTGAGAGATCGCCTTCAGGCTCGGTATTGCGGGAACTAGTATCTGCATCACGATCGATGCCGTGATATACGGGTACACGCCGAGCGCGGCAACGCTCAGGTTCGAGAGCGCGCCTCCACTGAACAGGTCCAGGAATCCGAGCAGCGCCTGCTGCTGGAACGCCTGGGCCAGAGCCTGGGTGTCGACGCCCGGTACCGGCACCTGTGCGACGAACCTGAACACGACGAGCATTGCCAACGTGAACAGTATCTTCGCCCGCAGGTCCGGGACCCGCATTGCGTCGATCATCGACTGTATTAGCTGGGGTCGGGACGTCTGCTGCTGCGCCCTACCTGCCTGTGCCTGACGCATACTGGCTACTCGGTCACCATGACTGATCCGCCTGCAGCTTCGATCTTGGACCTTGCCGAGCGCTGATTGCCACGTCGATGTCGCCCCTGCCCAGCACCTTGACGGGGCTGTTCAGGCTCTTGACGAATCCGACCTGGGCCATCGCTTCAGGAGTCACCTCGCTCCCGTCGGGGAAGAGGGCCAGCTGGTCGACGTTGACCACGCTGTACTCCTGCTTGAAGATGTTGGTGAATCCGCGGATGCTGGGGAGCCGCTTGAGTAGGGACAGCTGTCCGCCCTGGAACTTGACCATCGAGCTGCTGCCGGCCCGGGACTTCTGTCCCTTGAGCCCGCGGCCCGAATAGGTGCCGTTTCCGCTCCCGTCACCGCGTCCAACGCGCTTCCGGTTCTTCTTTGCTCCCTTGGGGGAGCGCATCATGTGTTGCTGCATATCGAAACAGTCGCCCTCTTAAGTGTGGAGCCTTATCCGGTTACTCCGCGTCCCCGTCTTCGACCGGGGCCACCGTCACGAGGTGTCGCACCTTGTGGACTACACCCATGATCGACGGCGAGTCGTCATGGACCACCGTCTGGTTCAGACGCCTCAGGCCCAAGCCTTCGATCGCCCTCTTCTGGGAGGCTTCGTAGCCTATCGAGCTCTTCTTCCATGTAATTGCTATCTTGGCCATTGGTACTGTTCTCTACTGACCTATCATTCGTCGTTCCGGCGAAGGCCGGAACCCAGAGTGTGGGGGTTTCCACCCTCACCCCCGTACCAGGTACGGGGCAGGCTCCAGCTCTCTCCCTGGGGGAGAGGGGGAGCTTAACTAGGCTTCTTCAGTTGTTGCCGCTGCGGTGGCCGCTTCGGCTGCGGTTGCGGCGGCTGCAGCCGAAGCCTCGGCCTGGCGGGCCTCTGCGACTCGCTGCCGTTCCCTGACTTCCTCGGCGAACTGCCTGCGCTTGGCAATCTCGACCTCGGGCAGCCTCATCTTCTTCAGACCTTCGAACGTCGCTTTGACGACGTTCACAGGGTTGTTGCTGCGGCGCGACTTCGTGAGAATGTCGCGTACGCCAGCGAGCTCGACGACCGCTCTGACCGCGCCTCCGGCGATTACGCCGGTGCCTGGCGCGGCTGGCTTGAGCATGACCACCGAGCCGCCGAACTTCGAGACTATATCGTGCGGGATCGTCGAGCCCTTCAGCGGGACCTCGATCATGTTGCTTCGGGCCTTGACTGCGCCCTTGCGCACGGCGTCGGGCACGGCGTCCGCCTTGCCCATGCCGATGCCAACGCTTCCCTGTTCGTCTCCAACGACGACAACGGCGTTGAAACTCAGGTGGCGTCCGCCCTTTACGACTTTGGCGACGCGGGATATGCGAACGACCCTCTCTACGAGGTGCTGCTCATCCGGGTCATCGTTCTGGTTTCGGGACCTGTCCTGAAACCCAGGCCGGTTCTGCTGCTGAGATCGGTAATTAGTGGTCATCTAGAAAACCAGACCCCCTTCACGGGCTGCGTCTGCAAGCGCCTTCGTCCTGCCGTGATACTTGAATCCGCCGCGGTCGAAGACGACGCCCTTGACGCCCTGTTCAGTGGCGCGCTCGGCTATGAGCGTCCCGACCATTGCCGAGACAGCCGACTTTCGCGTGCCGTTGTTGACCTTCTCCCGCACCACAGGCTCCAGGCTGGACGCCGCCGCGACGGTATGCCCGCGCGAGTCGTCTATCACCTGGACGTAAATATGATTGAGACTGCGGAACACAGCCATTCGCGGGCGGTCCGTTGTGCCCGTGATCTTTCTCCGTACACGCTTGTGGCGCATCTGTCGGCGCGCATTGCGCATCTTTGTCTGTGGCAACTTGTTTTTCCCTTCAGTATGAGACAAGAGGTATAAGAGACAGGCGACCTTCTCTATCCTCTCTCCTACGCTCGCCGGGCGCTCTTGCCAGCCTTGAGATGTACTACTTCGCCCCGGTACCGGATACCCTTTCCGGTGTACACGTTGGGCGGCCGCACTTTTCTGATTTCGGCTGCCAGCTGACCCACGGCCTGCTTGTCGATTCCCCGCACCTGGATGCGGTTGTTTCCTTCGACCTCGAGAGTGACGCCTTCCGGCGGGTTAATGTCCACCTGGTGGCTCAGCATTACGCTGAGGGTGATCCCATCACCGTTCTGGGCGACGCGGTAACCTACGCCGACGAGGTCGAGCGTCTTCTGGTAGCCCTCGCTCACTCCGACCACCATGTTGTTGATGAGGCTGCGGGTGAGGCCGTGGAGCGCCTTGTGCTCTCCTGAGTCACTTGGCCTGTCCACGACGACGGAGCCGTTGTCTCTCACGATTGACATCTCAGGGTGAAAGTCCTGGCTCAGCTCGCCGCGCGGACCTTTGACCGACACGGACTGTCCACTGATCTGGACATCCACGCCCTGGGGCACCGGAATCGCCAGTTTACCTATTCTGGACATCTTCTTACCTTTTCCATTACTGCCTCTGGGGGGTATCACCCTCACCCAAAGGGGCCTGACAGGGGTGGGCAAGCGTGGTTTTCACTCTCACCCTAGCCCTCTCCCCCAGGGAGAGAGGACCTGTCGGGGTTTACCAAACGTAGCAGAGAAGCTCGCCGCCGATACCGCTGCGCCACGCCTGGCGTCCAGTCATTACGCCCTGGGACGTGGACATAACGGCCACGCCGAGTCCGCCGTAGTACCTGGGGATCTCCCCCTTGCCGACGTAGACACGGAGTCCCGGCTTGCTCACACGCTTCAGGCCGGTTATCGCGGGTTCGCTTCGGCTCCTGTAGTGGAGCTTGACCCTGATGTTGGCCTGCGGAGTGTTCGTCTTAACGAGGTCGTAGCCCTCGATGAAGCCCTCCTCGGCCAGGATCCTGGCCAGTTCGACCTTCAGCTTGGAGGCCGGTATGTTCACCGACTCGTGCCGCGCGTTCACCGCGTTACGAACGCGCGTGAGCATATCCGCTACCGGATCTGTCACTGCCATTTCTTTATTCCCTTACCAGCTGGCCTTGCGCACGCCGGGCAGAAGCCCCGTAAGCGCCATGTTCCTGAAGCAGATGCGGCAGAGTCCGAAGTGCCTGATATAGGCTTTCGGCCTTCCGCAGTTGTTGCACCTGTTGTGCTCACGGACCTTGAACTTCTGTGGCTTCTTCCAGCTCGCGATCTTTGACTTCTTCGCCATACTGTCAGACCTGTCGTTTCCTGATTAACCCTGACCGGGGGTTCCCGTCTTTGTCCGATTCATTTCAGTTACTAAGTATCTTCCTTACCCAACTCCCCCATCTGGATTCCGGCCTTAGCCGGAATGACGAGGCTGGCGTCTCCGCTACACGAGCATCGGTTCCATCGGGTCGCGCGTTCTCGCGAACGGCATACCGAGCAGCTCAAGCAGCCTCAGCCCTTCCTGGTCGTTGGGCGCGGTTGTGACTATGACGATCTGCAGACCACGGAGCCTGTCGATCGCGTTGTAGTCGATCTCCGGGAATATCACCTGGTCACGAAGGCCCAGCGAGTAGTTCCCTCTGCCGTCGAACGAGTTTCTGGACACGCCCTGGAAGTCTCGAATCCTGGGCAGCGCCGAGTTGACGAGCCGGTCGTAGAACTCCCACATCCGCGATCCCCTCAGGGTGACGGTCAGGCCGATTGGCATGCCGTCGCGGATCTTGAACTGTGCTATCGACCGCTTGGCCCTGGTCACCAGCGGCTTCTGGCCGCTGATTGCGGTCAGGTCCCCGGTGGCTGCTTCCATTGCGCGAGCGTTCGTAAGCGCCTCTCCCATGCCGATGTTCAGCACGATCTTGTCGAGTTTCGGCACCTGCATAGTGCTGGTGTAGCCGAAGTCCTGGATCATCTGTGGGCCCACATCGTTGCGGAGCATCTGCAGCAACCTGGGTAGCGGACGTGGGCTCTGTGCGCCGTTCTGTTCTGCCTGTTCCTGCGTCATTCGATCACTTCACCACACTTCTTACAGACTCTCACCTTGGTGCCGTCCGGCAGAGATCTCCGGCCGATCCGGGCGGGAGAGTCGCACTGCTCACAAAAGAACTTCAGGTTCGCGATGGCGACGGACAGTTCCTTTTCGATGATTCCACCGGAGCGGAACGCGCCTGTCGGTTGCTGGTGACGCTGCACCACGTTGACGCCTTCGACGACGGCCCTGCCCTTTTCAGGCAGCACCCTCGTGATGCGTCCACGCTTGCCTCTGTCCCGGCCCTTGGTCACAAGGACGTTGTCGTTGGCCTGGAGTCGCACTAGAGCACCTCCGGAGCCAGGGAGACTATACGCATGAAGTTCCTGTCTCTGAGCTCGCGGGCGACCGGGCCGAAGATGCGCGTGCCTCTGGGCATCTGGTCGTCGTTGATTATCACCGCGGCGTTGTCGTCGAACTTGATTCGAGAGCCGTCCACGCGTCGTGAAGGATGCTTGGTGCGCACGACGACGGCCCTGACGACCTCGCCCTTTCGCACGGCTGCGGCCGGGGCCGACTCCTTGACCGACGCGACGATCACGTCGCCGACATGCGCGTACTGCCTGCCGCTGCCACCGGGAACACCGATGCAGCTAATGACCTTCGCCCCTGAGTTGTCTGCGACCTTGAGCCTTGTGTAAATCTGGATCATGTCTGCTGTCTCGCTTCGATAGCCTGTCCGCCAGCTTGCGCTGTAGGGGCAGGTTTCAAACCTGCCTCTACTCGCTAACCGGTTCGGCCTCTGTGCTGCTCTCCATCTGCGCGGCGGACGTTGCGGCCGCCGACAGGACGTCCTCGTCCACTTCGATCTCTTCAGGCTGAACTTCGGCGATCTCTATGCTCGACAGGATCTCCGCGACCTTCCAGCGCTTGGACTTGGAGTATGGCCGCGACTCCACGATGCGTACCGTGTCGCCAAGGCTGCACTGGTTTTCGGGGTCATGCGCGTAGAACTTCGTCTGGCGCCTGACAGCCTTCTTGTAGATGGGGTGTGGCTGGCTCCACTGGTAAACGACGACGACGGTCTTGTCCATCTTGTCGCTCACGACTTTGCCCACCCGGACTTTTTTTCTTTCGAAACTCATGTTTGCGTCCTCTAATTGGGAATCAGGAATGGCGTTTTCCCCCAATCCAGGCCCCCAATTGTCTATGTGGCTATGCCCAGTTCGCGCTCTCGCATCACCGTGAGGATCTGTGCGACGCGCTTCTTGGCCTTGCCTATTTCGTTCACGTTGGCGAGCTGCATGGTCGCGGCCCTGAACCGTAGGTTCATGAGCTCTCGCCGCGTCTCGTACAACTCTGTTGCGAGATCTTCGGCGGACATTGCCCTTACATCGTCTATCGCCATTTTCTACCTTCACCGTCGTTCCGGCACAGGCCGGAACCCAGAAGAGGGGCCTGAAAGCGGGGCATTTTCACCCTCACGTCAGCCCTCACCCATCAAGGGAGAGGGGGCAAGATTCCTTCTCGCTCCTCACTCCTGTCGTCTCGTTCTCTTATTACACCGCCTGCCTGGTGACGATCTTCGTGGCCATCGGCAGCTTCGACGAAGCCAGCCGGAGGGCCTCTTTGGCGGTCTCTTCGGGCACGCCCGCGATCTCGAACATCACCCTGCCGGGCTTGACCACTGCTACCCAGTGATCGACGGCCCCCTTACCGCTGCCCATGCGGGTCTCAGCGGCGCGGGCGGTGACGCTCTTGTCCGGGAAGATGCGTATCCACAGCTTCCCGCCACGGCGGGCATAGCGAGTCATTGCTCGTCTGGCGGCCTCGATCTGACGGGAGGTGACCCAGGCAGACTCAGTCGCCTTCAGGCCGTACTCTCCGAAGTTGATCTGGCTTCCGGCGACCGACAGACCCTTGCGCCGTCCCCGGTGCATGTTGCGGAACTTAACTCTGTTGGGTTGGAGCATTGCCCTCGCCCTCCTGTGTTGTTTCTGGGGTCACGGACGGCTGTGTCCCTGGCGCCGGTGCTGCCGGCGGTGTCTCAGCGGCTGGCTGAGGGGGTGCCGGCTGCGCGGCCTGTGCAGGCTGACTCTCGGGAGCAGGAGCAGGAGCAGGCGCTGCGGGAGCGGCTGGTGCGACGGGGGCCACAGGCGCTGCGGGTGCAGCCGGCGCGGCCGCCACGGGTGGCACTGCCTGCACCACTGGCTCTGGCTCGGGGTTAGCGGACAGCGTGACCTCGATCGGGGAGATCTCCTCCTCGATCTCGGGCTCAGGAGCGGACTCAGGGAGGATGTCTCCCTTGTAGATCCACACCTTCACGCCGATGCGTCCGAAGTCCGTCGCCGCCTCTGCCAGTCCGTAGTCTATGTCCGCTCTCAGCGTGTGGAGCGGCACTCGCCCCTCCATCGCCTTCTCGGACCTCGCAATGTCGGCTCCGCCGAGTCTGCCTGCGCAGATGATCTTGATGCCCTCGGCTCCGGCCTGCATCGTGCGTCCGAGCGTCTGCCTGATGGCGCGCCGGAACGCGATTCTGCGCTCGAGCTGGTCTGCCACGTTCCTGGCAACCAGGAAGGCGTCCAGCTCAGGCTGGCGGATCTCCTGCACGTTGAGCCTGGCCCGGCGTCTGATGATGCCTTCGAGGTCCTTGCGGAGTTCCTCAACGCGCTGTCCGCCGCGTCCAATCACGATTCCAGGCCTTGCGGTGTGGATCGTCACGGTGACGTCGTTATTGCTTCGTTCTATCTCAACCCGAGAGATGCCGGCGTCCGGATAGCTGTCGGCTATCCTGCCGCGTATCTGGAGGTCTTCGAACACAAGATTGCGGTACGCCTCCTGTTTCCCGGCGAACCACCGTGCCTGCCAGTCCTTGACGATTCCCAGTCGGAATCCTATCGGGTGAGTTTTCTGGCCCAAACTAGAGCTCCTCGTTTTCGTCCACTACCACCGTTACGTGGCTGCTGCGCTTTATTATTCTCGTGGCGCGGCCCCTGGCCCTTGCTCGGAACCTTTTGAGTCTCGGGCCTTCGTTCGCGTAAATCCTTGTTATTGTCAGGTCGGCTGGCCGCGCGAATATCTCTTCCTCGGCGTTCGACGCGGCGGACTTCACCACACGCGCCACGAGGGCTGCGGCCGGCGAGGGAAGGAACTCCAGGGTGTCCATGGCATCCTGCACGTTCTTTCCTCGAACGAGGTCCAGAATTGGCATCAGCTTCTTTACTGAAACCCCTGTGTTCTTGGCTGTTGCGCTAATGGGCATGGTCGTACACCTATCTGATTGCAGATGCGCGCTCGGACTTCGAGGAGTGTCCCCTGAAGGTCCGGGTCGGGGCGAATTCGCCCAGCTTGTGGCCGACCATGTTCTCGGTGATGAACACCGGCACGTGCCGTCTGCCATCGTGTACAGCTATGGTCAGGCCGAGCATGTCGGGCATGATGGTCGAAGCCCTCGACCAGGTGCGTATCACCTGTCTCGCCTGGCTGTTTCTGGCCTGGTCGACCTTCTTCGCCAGCTTCTCGTGTACGTAGGGCCCCTTCTTTACTGACCGTGACATTTTCTTTTCCTAAAATCCTTTCTCCCCTGGTGGGAGAAGGCTAGGATGAGGGGGAAATCGTTCCGTGTACTTTCACCCTCACCTCAATCCTCTCCCGTCAAGGGAGAGGAGGCCGTTTCCGTTATCTCTGGTACCTGCGGCGAACTATGAACTTGTCCGTCCGCTTGTTTCTACGGGTCCTGTAACCCAGCGCGGGCTTGCCCCAGGGCGTCTTCGGCCCGGGCATGCCGATCGGCGAGCGTCCCTCGCCGCCTCCGTGGGGATGGTCTCTCGGAGACATCACCACGCCGCGCACCTCCGGACGGCGGCCAAGGTGCCGCTTGCGTCCGGCTTTTCCGAGCTTGGTGTTCTTGTGGTCGAGCGCGCTGAGCTGCCCGACCGTAGCCATGCAGTCGCTCAGCACGTTGCGCATCTCGCCGGACGGCAGCCTCAGAAGGGTGTATCTTCCCTCCTTGGCCAGCACCTGCGCGCTGGTCCCGGCTCCCCTGACTATCTGGCCGCCCTTGCCGACGTGCAGCTCCACGTTGTGGACCTGCGTACCGGATGGGATCGCCCTGAGGGGCAGTGCGTTGCCGATCCTGATCTCGGCCTGCTCACCGGCTTCGATCGGGTCGCCGACCTGCAGCCCGTTGGGGGCCAGGATGTACCGCCAGTCGCCGTCCACGTACTTGATGAGCGCGATTCGGGAAGAGCGGTTCGGATCGTACTCGATGGACTCAACCTTGCCGGGCACACCGGTCTTGTTGCGCTTGAAGTCGATGACCCTGTAGCGGCGCTTGTGTCCGCCGCCGCGGTGTCTGACCGTAATGCGGCCCTTGTTGTTCCTGCCTGCCCGCTTCTTCAGCGGCTTGAGCAGCGACTTCCTGGGCTGCGACGTTGTGATGTCTTCTGTGGTCTGACGCACCTGGCCTCGCTGGCCTGGGGTCATAGGCTTCTGGACTCTCAGAGGCATCTTTTCTTTCCTTGTCCGATTCCGTTTTCTTGCTGAAGACTATTTTGTATCTTCGTCATTCCGGCGAAGGCCGGGATCCAGAGGGGGCTTTGAATTTACACACCCTCGAAGATGGTTATCGTGTTGCCTGGAGCCAGCTGGACCACTGCCTTCTTCCAGCTCCTGGACGTGGAGAACCTGGGGCCCATGCGCCTGCGCCTGCCCCGGACGTTCATGGTGTTTACCTTTACCACGCTCACGTTGAACGCCTCTTCCACCGCCTCTTTGATCTGGTGCTTCGTGGCCGACTTCGCGACCTCGAACGTGTAGCGGTCATCGTCCTGGAGAAGAGTGCTTTTCTCAGTGACGACCGGCCGCCGGATTATCTCGAATGGGTGCAGGTCCATGGTCTACTCCTCCACCCCTGCCATCTCGGCTTCGGCCTCGACGCCGTTTGCGTCTGCGCCGCCGTTTGCAGAAGGCTTGCGTTCGAACCTGCCACCGAAGGTAGCCTCGGCGTTGCGCACCGCCTCGACGGTCATGACGACCGTGCGGTTGCTCAGCATGTCGATCGCGCTGATGGTGCGGCTCGGCTTCATGTTCAGTCGTTCTATGTTTCGTGCCGCCCGCAGGGCTTCCTGGCTGGCGCCGTCTGCGACGAGCAGCACTGAGGGGCTGACACCGAGATTGCTGAGCGCCTGTGAGACCACCTTGGTCTTCTCCTCGGAGAGGTTGAAGTCCTCGATCACCACCAGGGTGCCGTCCTGAGCCTTGCCTGAGAGCGTGCTCAGCAGCGCGCCCCTGCGCATCTGCCTTGGCGTGTTGTGCCTGTAGCTCCTGGGACGCGGGCCGAAGGTCACTCCACCGCCTCTCCAGATGGGAGAGCGGATGGAGCCCGCCCTGGCCCTGCCGGTGTGCTTCTGCGGCCTCGGCTTTGCGCCGCCCCCGGCGACCTCGGCGCGGGTCTTGGTCTTGACCGTGCCCTGCCTTCGGTTCGCGAGCTGACCGACCATCACCTGGTGGATCAGCGCGGGGTTGACCTTTGCACCGAATACATCGTCCCGGACAGTGATCGTGCCGGTCACTTCGCCCGCTAGGTTTTTGACTTCTAGTTCCACTTCAGTCTTTCCTCTTGTCCCTTCTCCCCTGGTGAGAGAAGGACTGGATGAGGGGATTTCTTCTATCTCTTCAGCTTGCGCTTGCGTGTGCCGGACTTCTTGATAAGCACCAGCGAGTTTCTCGCACCGGGTACTGCGCCCTTGACGAACAGCAGGTTGCGGTCCGGGTCGGAATCCACGACCTCAAGTTTGCGGACAGTGACACGGTTGTTACCCATGTGCCCGGCCATTCTGAGGCCCTTGAGCACCTTGCCCGGCGTGCTGCCGGCCCCGATCGAACCGGGAGCGCGGTGCCTGTCGGACTGGCCGTGGGTCTTCGGGCCGCCGCGGAAGTTGTATCGCTTCACGCCGCCCTGGAATCCCCGGCCCTTCGCACGGGCTGTGGCATCTATCAGCTCACCGGCCTCGAACATGCTGACGTCGATCTCCTGGCCGAGCTCGACCTCCGAGACGTCGTCAATGCCGAACTCGCGGAGAATGCGGAAGTTCTTGTCCACGCTACTGAGATGTCCGGCCCTGGGCCTGCTGAGCCTCTTCACCTCTTCGTAACCGAGCTGGACGCCGACGTAGCCGTCCGTCTCCTCGGTCTTGATTTGGGTGACTGTGCATGGGCCGACCTGAATGACGGTAACCGCGTCCGACCTGCCGCCGTCGCGGAACACCTGGGTCGTCCCTATCTTCTTGCCTATCATTCCATGAATGGACATTTTGTTCTTTTCCAATCGTCATTCCGGCGAAGGCCGGAATCCAGAGGGGTGTGGCCAGTGCCCGGAGTAGAATGGGCTATGCCCTTTTCACCCTCACCCCGAGGGAGAGGGGGTTTATAGCGATTTTCGCCGTCCCTGCAAATCGGTCAAAGTTGCCCCTAAAGCTTGATCTGAATGTCCACGCCGGCCGGGACGTTCAACCGCGTAAGCTGGTCGATCGTCTTCGAGGTCGGCTCCAGGATGTCTATCAGCCGGTTGTGTGTGCGTATCTCGAAGTGTTCCCGCGAGTCCTTGTCGATGTGCGGGGACCTGATTACGCAGAACCGCTTGATGGAGGTCGGCAGCGGCACCGGCCCGGACACGCGTGCGCCCGTTCTCTCTGCCGTCTCGACGATCTGCCCCGCGGACTGGTCAAGGATCCTGTGGTCGAACGCCTTCAGGATGATTCTGATCTTCTGCCTGCTGTCGGTTACCATCTTCTTTCCCTTTGAGGCCGGGGAGTAGGATGTCGATGGAGCTCCCTCTCCTCATATGTCGTCGCGTCCGCGTCCGCGGATTATGCGATCTCTACCAACTCTTTGGGGACCTCGACGTAGTTGTCGAACTCCATCGTGTAGCTTGCGCGGCCCTGTGTCAGAGACCTGATCGCGTTTGCGTAGCCGAAGCTCTCAGCGAGAGGTATCTCGGCCCGCACCGACTGGACGTCACCGACGCCCTCTATATTTCTGATCTGCCCCCTGCGCCGTCCCAGGTCTCCGAGCACGTCACCCAGGAACTCTCCCGGGGTGACCACTTCGAGATTCATAACGGGTTCCAGCAGTGTGGGCTTGCCCCTGGTTAGCAGTGACTTGGCCGCCATGGAGCCAGCGATCAGGAAGCTGATCTTCGACGAGTCCACTTCGTGGTAGCTCCCGTCGATAAGCGTCAGCTTCGCGTCCACGACGGGGAATCCGGACAGCGGCCCTGACGCGAGCGCCTCGCGAGCGCCCTCTTCGACTGCGGGTATGAACTCGGTCGGTATGCGGCCGCCGGTTATCTTGCTTTCGAACTGGATACCGCCACCGCGTTCCAGCGGCTCGATATCCATCCATACGTGGCCGAACTGGCCGTGGCCGCCGGTCTGCCGGACGAACCGGCCCTCCGCACGGGCGTTGCCCGTTACCGTCTCGCGGTAGGCGACCCGTGGGCGTCCGACGTTTGCTTCTACGTTGTACTCGCGCCTGATGCGGTCGACGATGATGTCGAGGTGGAGCTCACCCATTCCCGAGATGATCGTCTGTCCGGTCTCATCGTCGTACGCCACCCTGAAGGTGGGGTCTTCGTCCGACATGTAGACGAGCGAGTCAGAGAGCTTGTCCTGGTCGGCGCGCGACCTCGGCTCGATGGCCACTGATACCACCGGGTCCGGGAACGTGATCGTCTCCAGCACCGCAGCGTCGTTCCGGCTTCCGCAGATTGTGTCGCCTGTGGTCGTGGTCTTCAGCCCGACCGCAGCCACTATCTGCCCTGCCGTGACCTCCTCGATCTCCTCGCGCCTGTTTGCGTGCATCTGCACCAGGCGTCCGAGCCGCTCCCTGCGGCCCTTGGTGGCGTTGAACACCATCGACCCGCTGGCAGCGCTTCCGGAGTATGCCCGGAAGTACACGAGGCGACCGATGTATGGATCGGACACCGTCTTGAATGCCAGCGCAGCAAATGGAGTTTCGGGGTCCTGGGGGTAGCGTTTGACTGGCTCGCCGGTGGAGTAGTCTTTGCCTTCAGTGGGGGGAACGTCGAGGGGGGATGGGAGGTAGTCGCCGATTGCGTCGAGGAGGGGCTGAATACCGCGGTGTCGGAGCGCGGTGCCGCACATAACGGGCACCAGCTTGTATTCAAGCGTCGCTTGCCTGAGCGCGCGCTTGATCTCCTCCGTGCTTATCTCCTCGTCTTCGAGGTACTTAATGATGAGTTCTTCGTCGGTCTCGGCGACCTTCTCCACCAGCACGTTGCGGTAGTTCCTGAACTCCTCGATCATCTCCTCGGGCACCGGGCCCTCACGCGGGACTGTTGGGCCTTCCTCTTCGTAGAAGATGGCCCTCTCCTCCACCAGGTCGATCACGCCGCGGAAGTCGTCTTCCTCGCCGATCGGTATCTGGATGGCGACCGGGTTGGCGTTGCGGTCGCCCTGAAAAAGTTCGCCCCCACCCTGTCCATCTTGTTGATGAAGCAGATGCGGGGGACGTTGTAACGGTCTGCCTGCCGCCAAACGGTCTCTGACTGCGGCTGTACGCCAGCGACTGCGTCAAAAACGACGACGCCTCCGTCAAGTATGCGGAGGCTTCGTTCAACTTCGGCGGTGAAGTCCACGTGACCTGGGGTATCTATAATATTGATTGTGTACTGTTTCCACGTGCAGGTCGTGGCGGCCGAGGTTATGGTGATGCCTCGCTCCCGCTCCTGCGCCATCCAGTCCATCGCGGTCGTGCCTTCGTCAACGCCGCCGATCTTGTAGATTCGACCGGCGAAGTAGAGCACACGCTCGGTGACAGTCGTCTTGCCGGCGTCTATGTGTGCGATGAACCCGATGTTTCGGGTGTTTTCTAGAACTTTCTTGTCCATCTCTGCCTTGCTGATTCGCCCATGGGCGCGGGGATTTATTCCCTTTCACAACCATCGTAGGGGCGAGTCCGCAGACCCGCCCCTACTGAGGCATTTGGTCGCTAGGTCAATTCACCCCGTTTGGTGTGACGTTACATTTTGCCAAATAGATTTGTTCGGATGGAAGACCGATTAGACCTCCGGGCGCTTACCAGCGGTAGTGCGCGAAAGCGCGGTTGGCCTCGGCCATTCTGTACAGCTCTTCCCTGCGCCTTACGGCTGAGCCCTGTCCGCGAGCGGCCTCGGCCAGCTCGATTGACAGTCGCTCCGCCATCGGTCTGCCGCGCCTCGACCTTGCGGCCTGGATAATCCAGCGCATCGACAGCGCGAGCCTGCGCTCTGGGCGCACCTCGGTCGGCACCTGGTAGGTTGCGCCGCCCACCCTGCGAGACCGGACCTCGACCATCGGCATCGTGTTGCGAATGGCCTGCTCGAAGACCTCCTGTTGAGGTCGGCGCACCTCTTCGGAAGCCTTGTCCAGAGCGTTGTACACGATCTTCTGGGCAGTCGTCTTCTTGCCGTTGAGCATCACCTTATTGATGAACTGGGCGAGCTCCACGTTCTGGTACTTCGGGTCGGGTATGACCTGACGCCTCTCGGCTCTACGTCTTCGCGCCATCCAATGTCCTCAGTGACTTTTCTGGTTCAGTGCCTGTGTATTAAAGGACGCCCTGGTCCCTCTTGGCGCCGTACTTGCTGCGCCCGCGCTTCCGATCGATCACGCCCTCGGTATCCAGTGCGCCTCGAACGATGTGGTATCGAACGCCGGGGAGGTCCTTGACTCGTCCACCCCTGATCAGCACCACCGAGTGCTCCTGGAGGTTGTGTCCCTCACCGGGGATGTAGGCGGTGACCTCCATCTGGTTGGTCAGCCGCACCCTGGCGACCTTGCGGAGCGCCGAGTTCGGCTTCTTGGGGGTCTGAGTACGCACCTGGACGCAGACACCGCGCTTCTGCGGAGAGCCTGAGCCCCTGCGAGTGCGGTTCTTCAGCGAATTGAACGTGTATCGGAGGGCCGGAGCCTTCTCCTTCTTGTTCTTGGATCGGCGCGGTTTGCGCACCAGCTGATTAACTGTGGGCATTAAAAGACCCCTGCATTTATAACATCTTTGAAAACAGACAAAAGGCGAGCCGTCCACAAGTGGCGACAAACGGGAATTTTACCTAGAGTCTTAGAAAGTGTCAAATTAAATGAAGGCTAGAAACCGTCGATCTTATGGCAGGAATTGCCGACGTGAATAGCACGAGGTGTCGCAGATGCGCGACTATATCGGCTACTCGAGCGGCGAGTGGACTCCGGACAGCCAGTTCAGCATGGATCCCGATGACACGATGGGTGTGGTGTTGTCCGGGGCGTTCAGTCTTATCTCAGAACAATCGGCGGCAGATCGAGCTCGCTCACTATGCTGTTGAAGGCCTCCAGGTCTTCGTCGAGGATGCTTTGAAGCGCATCGAGTTGAGTGTCGATCTGGGAGCGCAGGTCTTCATAGACCCCGTACGACTGCTGAGTCGGCGCACTGTCGGCCATTCCGACGGTGTCTCCCAGCGACGCGAGCCTGGGTCGCAGCCCCCTCGCGTAGAACGCGCCACGCATGGGCGTGTCCGAGCTGACGCTTCCTATCAGCAGTTCGTCCTCGATCACTGACAACTTCTGTCGCAGGCCTTCGGCGGCTTCGGTCACCACCTCCCTGCCTGTCGTACCGGTGGAGCGGTCGGTCCACTGCTCCAACTGAGTGACGATGCTGCGGACTGTTCCCACCGCATCTGAGGACTCCGATACCTTGTTCCGTATTGCGATCAGCAGCTCGTGCTGCTGCTCCATCTCTTCCTGGGATACGCTCACTCTTGGGTCGACGAGTACCTCGAACCGCTCCTCCAACGCCTCCTCGCCGATCTGCAAGCGCACCCGGTAGCTGCCCGGCGGGATGATGGGGACGAACATGGGACGACCGGCCTCCGACTCGCCCTCGACACGACGCGCTCCCTCGTACTTCATGTCCCAGATGAACCTGTTGGTGCCCTGCTTCGTGGGCACTCTTGGTGTTCCATCCCGACTTGAGAGGTGCCGGATGACCTCGCCTACCTCGGTCATGAACGTGAGTGCGGCTTCGTCCTCCGGCTCCTCGCCGAGGAAGTACGTGACCACGACCCCGTCCGGTGGATTCTTGCCGGAGTCTATCGGTGCAAGCGACCTCGTCCCGTGCTCCGTCTCGTCGATCCGATAGGTCGCCGGGACTCCGAGGCTGAGCTGGTAGTGCCTGGTGCGTCCCGAGGTCTGGTGCCAGTACCCGTAAGGCTCTGTGAGGATGCGGTACGTGGGCCTGGGCCGGAAGAGGTGCGTGTCTGCGGCGTCCTCAACGTCTCCAAACTGGTGAAGGATGGACAGGTCGTCCAGTATCCACAGTCCCCGACCGTGGGTCGCGACAGCCATGTCGCCGTCCCTGATCACCATGTCGTGTATCGGCACAGCCGGCAGGGCCCCTGCTGAGTTTGTCGAAGTACCGAGCTGCAGCGAGTGCCATGATTCCCCATCGTTGAAGGAGACGTACACGCCACCCTCGGTGCCTGCGTACAGTAGGCCCTTACGCTCCGGGTCTTCCCTGATGACCCGCGTGTAGTCGCCCTCCGCTATGCCGTCGCTGATCGCCGTCCACGTCGCGCCGTAGTCATTGGTACGGAACAGGTAGGGCATGTAGTCGCCGTGCTGGTATCGAGCCGCGGCGACGTAGGCTGTCCCCGTGTCGTGTGGCGATGCCTCCAGTCCATATATGGGGGTCCACTCCGGTAGGCCGTCCGGCGTGACGTCGTTCCAGTTCGCTCCGCCGTCCTGCGATACGTGTATCATCCCGTCGCTGGAGCCTGTCCAGAGCACGCCCTGCTGCAGCGGCGACTCTGCGAACCGGGAGATGGCGCACCGCTCGAAGGGCGCGATGTTCGTATGTGGATCGTACTCCTCCCTGTCCGATGTGTCGTCCCTCGTCAGGTCAGGGCTGATCACTTCCCAACTCGCCCCTTCGTCCACCGACCTGAACACCACGTTGGCTGCCGAGTACAGCACGTTTGGGTCGTGTGGCGAGAACACGATCGGGTTGTCCCACTCGAACCGGTACCTCCTGCCGGGGACGGTTAGACCGGTGAGGTCCGGCCAAACGGTGACGACGCGCACCTGCTCGCTGGAGTGGTCGTACCTGAGCATGGTGGCCCCGGCTCCGGGCGAGCTTCCCAGTGCGCCGGAGAACGAGATGTTCGGGTTGTCCGGCTTGACTGCTATGTGCCCGCTCTCGGAGCTACCGACCGAGTAGCAGTCCGCCCACCGGATCGCTCCCCTGCTGGAACGGCTCGGCACACTGATCGAGGAGTTGTCTTGCTGCGTGGCGTACAGCCGGTACGGGAACTCCGTGTCCGCCGTGATGTGGTAGAACTCGCCGGTCGGCTGGTTGTAGATCGACGACCACGTCTCGCCGCCGTTGAAGGTCACGCATGCGCCACCGTCGTTGCCGTTGATCATGCGGTTGGAGTCGTTAGGGTCGATCCAGAGATCGTGGTTGTCGTAGTGGGGCAGCTCAACGGTGTTGAACGTCTGTCCCCCGTCTATCGATTTCCAGAACGGCTGGTTGAGGTTGTATACGACCTCGGGGTTCCCCGGATCTCCGAAGATGTGGTTGTAGTAGTGCGGACGCACCGTCATTTCGGGGTCGTCGTTTACGTGCTCCCACGTCTCCCCGTAGTCGTCAGACCTGTACAGCCCGCCCGTCCTGCCTCCGAGCTCTGCCAGCGCCGCCACTCCAGCCGCGCCGCCGACGTCGAAGATAGCCCACACCCTGCCGGGCCTTGCCGCGGTGCCGGTGACGCCGATCCGCCCCTTGGTCACGTCGGGAAGGCCGGGGTTGTCAGTCAGGTCCGTCCAGGTGTCGCCCCCATCGAGGCTCCTGAATATCCGGCTGTCCAGCCCGCCGCTGTACGAGTTCCAGTAGCTGCGGCGTGAGTCCCAGGTCGTCGCGTAGATGACCCTCGGGTTGGTTGGGTCCATCCATATATCGTTCGATCCGGCGTTCTCGCTTTGGAACAGCACTCGTTCCCACGACCGCCCGCCGTTGTCGGACCTGAACACCCCCTTCTCCTCGTCCGGCCCCTCCAGGTGTCCGAGCACCGAGGCGTATACGAGGTCGGGATTGTGCGGGTGGACTCGCAGCCGCGCAATGTATCGCGTCTTCTCCAGCCCGATGTTCACCCACGAGCGCCCCGCGTCGGTCGACCTGTACATCCCGTCAGCGCGTGAGGTCCAGTGCAGCCTGGGCACCGCGGTGCACGACTCGCCCATGCCGGCGTAGATCACGTTGGGGTCAGACTCCGACACCGCGATCGCGCCGACCGCTGAGGTCTTGAAGAAGCCGTCAGATACGTTCTCCCAGTAGGTGCCGCCGTCGTTGGTCTTCCACACCCCTCCGGCGCAGCCGAAGTAGAATACCATCGGGTTGGAGACGTCCCCGGCGACCGCGACCACTCTCCCGCCCCTGTGCGGCCCTATGCACCGCCACTCAAGTGAGTTCGGAATGAGCGATTCTGCCCGCGATGCGTTCACGCCACTCTGATTGCCTGACATCTGACTTCCCAAGAGAGACCTCCGCGACTTCCGGGCAGCTAGACTTCGGCCTGCCGGATTGTCCGCGCATTATAGAAGAAAGACCTCGCGGCCTCCCCAAGTTGACATATCCAGGCCGAATCATCAGAATCGCACGAGGTTTCGACCGAGATAGTAGTAAGTATGGGAGCGATAAGTTGAAGATACCCAGATTGACCATTCTCATAGTGCCGATCATGCTGATCGCGCTTCTGGCGGTCGCCTGTTCGGAAGAGCCTGCGCCAGCCCCTGCGTCTGCGCCGACTCCCGATATATCGGGGATAATGGAGCAGGCCATGCAGGTGCTCCAGTCCCAGCCGCAGGGCGCGTCCGCCGAGGAGGTCGCCCAGGCCGTTCAGCAAGCCCTGGCGGCACAGCCGGGCGTGACCGAGGACCAGATGGCCTCGGCCATCTCCAGGGCCATGTCAGAGCAGCCGGGCGTGACTGAAGCCCAGGTGGCCGACGCCATCGCCGGTGCGCTGCGTGAGCAGACTCCAGGCATTACCGAAGCGCAGGTGGGCGACGCCATCGCCAGGGCGCTGGCCGAGAGGCCGGGCGTGACCGAAGCCCAGGTGGCAGAGACCATTGCCGACGCGCTTGCGGCCCAGACTCCCGGCCTGACCGAGGCTGAGGTGTCAGAGGCTATCGCCAAGGCGCTCGCCGAACGCCCCAGCGTTACGCAGGAAGACATCCAGATGGCTGTGTCCGAAGCGGTCTCGATGGCCATGCCCGCGCCCGCGATGGAAGAGCCGTCGATGATGATGGACTACCCCGACCTGCTGGTCAGGGACGTGTTCTTCTTCGCCACTCTCACGCCGCCGCGAGGCTGCTCATTCTGGGGCTGCCGCGTCTCGTTCAACATGTTCGACGGGCTGGTTGCCATCGACAACACGTCGCCGAACAAGAACGTGGTCCCGAATCTTGCCGAGTCCTGGGAGATCTCGGAAGACGGCAAGACCTACACCTTCAACATTCGCCCGGACGTGAACTTCACCACCGGCAGGCCTGTTACAGCCAGCGCTGTACACCAGTCGTTCGAACGTGCGTTCAACATCTTCGAGCGTGAGGGAATCGCTGAGAACCAGGCGTGGTACACGCTCACCGAGAACATGGAAGCGGTTGACGACTCGACCTTCCAGTGGACGCTCTCCGACCCGTACGCGCCCTTGCTGCCGCTTCTGACTGCAAAGGATCTGCTGATCGTCGATGCTGAAGAGGCTATCGCCAACGAGGTGATGGACGAGAACGGCTCCGACTACGGCGTCGCCTGGGCCAACGAGACGTCCATCGGCACAGGCCCGTTCCAGGTCGAGAGCTTCACTGCCGAGCAGCGCCTCGTCATGTCCAGGAACATGGACTACTGGGGCGGCCACGACGGTGTGAGCCCATCGGTTGACCGCGTGATTGACCTGCACGTTCCCGAGGCTGCGGTCGGAGCGCTACAGCTTTCCGCCGGTGAGGTGGACGTCGCGCTCCAGCTCGACCCAATCGCGTTCCAATCTTTTGAGGGCGACGACAACGTTCAGGTCTACACCTACCCGTCGCTCATCACCTGCAACTTCCTCGTTGACCGGCGCATCGAGCCTCTCAACACTCCTGAGGGCTTCCAGGCAATTCGCCACGCCATCAACTACCAGGGACTGCGTGACGTAGTCGCGCTCGGACTGGCAGACGTGCACCAGAGCCTGATCCTGCCCGGCATGGCCGGACACGACCCGCTGATCGCCACGAAGTACTACCACAACCCCGATCTTGCCAGGCAGCTTCTCGCCGACGCCGGGTTCGCGGATGGCTTCGACGTGGACATCCAGCTTCGCACTGGCGCATGCGGCTCCGTCGGCTACCAGAAGGCCCTCGAGTTCTTCCAGAACAACCTGAAGGAAGTCGGCATCAACGCCGAGATCGTCCAGTCGACCAGCTCCAGGTTCTGGGGTGAGATCGTCGCTGAAGAGCTTCGCGACTTCGGTATCTCCGGCCTCGGGGTCACCTACTTCGACTCAGACCAGCCCGCCACGTGGAGGGCTGTCGGAGAGTGCAACATGCTTGGACTCGACGATGTGGTGCCGGACGTTGCCGCAAGGCTCGCCGAGCTGACCGAGATGGGTCGCGTCGAGACCAACTCGCAGGCACGTCACACGATCTACCGCGAAATGTCGGAACTCATGGTGGACAACTGCGGCGAGATGACCGTGCTCCAGGTCCGCGACACCGTCGCGCACCGCTCGAACATCGGCAACATCGTTCCCGCCGCCCACGCCTTCACCCCCGAGTTCCGCTACATCACCAAGAAGTAGCGGGTAGCCGCCTACTCCTTCTGCAAATCTACTGTAGGGGCAGGTTTGAAACCTGCCCCTACCAAGAATGTCCACCAATAGCCCCCTCTCCGCTGAGGGCCTGACAGGGGCGGGTTTCAGATCTGCCCCTACCAAGAATGTCTACCAACAGCCCTCTCCACTGAGGGCCTGACAGGGGCGGGTTTCAGGTCTGCCCCTACCGCGAATGTCCACCAATAACCCCCTCTCCCTCAGGGAGAGGGTTGGGGTGAGGGTGATTTGACCGACACTGACTACGACGCTCTCGTCCCACAAGTCCCCGCTCAAAAAACTTGTCTCTGACCAGGTACATATTCCGCCGGCTGCTTCTGCAGGTGTTCGTGCTCGTCGGCGTCTCCTCGCTGACCTTCTTCATGATGATCGTCATGCCAGGAGACCCCTCGACCATACTCCTGGAGACGACCGGAGGCATCAGCACCGAGGCCGTCGAGAAGTTCAGGGAGCGGTGGGGATTCGACAAGCCCGCCTACCTTCAGTACTTCACGTTCATGGGGAACCTGGTACGCGGCGACTTCGGCGAGTCGTTTGTGACCAGGAGGGAGATCAGCGCTGAGCTGGGGAGCTTCCTTCCCGCCACGGCGGAGCTCTCTATTGTAGCCTTCCTGATGGCTGTGATTATGGCCATCCCCGCCGGAATACTCGCCGCAGTCAAGAGGAACGCGCTGCCGGACCACATAGTCCGCATTGTGTCTCTCTTCGGCACGTCCATGCCGATCTTCTGGTTCGCCATCATCCTGCTGCTGGTGTTCTTCTTCTACCTGGGATGGGTGCCGTCGTCCCAGCGAATCGGCATGACCCTCGACGTCCCGCAGACGGTGACCGGGTTCTACACCATAGACACCCTGATCGCCGGCGACTTCGAGGGCTTCGTGTCCGCCCTGCACCACCTGGCTCTGCCGGCATTCGTGCTGGCGTTCTCAGTAGTCGGACTGCTTGCGCGCGTCACTCGCACCAGTATGCTCGAGGTGATGGGCGAGGACTACATCCGCATGGCACACGCGAAGGGGCTGCATAACAGGGTCGTGCTCTACCGACACGCGCTCAGAAACGCGCTGATCCCTACCGTGACGATCCTCGGCCTACTCGTGGGCGGCCTGCTATCGGGCGCCGTTCTCACCGAGACGATCTTCGCGTGGCCCGGACTAGGGCGTTTCGCCGTCCAATCGATCTTCTTCCTCGACCGCGCTGCAGTGACATCCGTCGCGCTGATCATCGGCGTCGCCTACTCCACGGCGACTCTAATCGTGGACATCATCGTAGCGGTTCTCGACCCGCGCATCACGTACACGTAGGCGCTTCTTGGTCTCCACTCCACAGCAGCAGAGCACCGGAGCCTCGATACGCGAGAGGGCGCGCTCCGGCGTGCGCATCCTGCGGAACAACCCGCCCGCTGCGGTCGGACTCGTTCTGGTGCTGTTCTATGTGTTCATAGCCGCCGCCGGGCCCAACATTGCGCCGCACGAGTACGACAAGTTCGCAGTGGGTCCGCCGCTCGAAGCACCGAGCCTGTCCCACCCGTTTGGCACCGACGAGTTCGGTCGCGACGTGTTCAGCAGGGTGCTGCACGGCGGCCGCATCAGCCTTCGAGTCGGCGCGCTGGTGGTGCTGGTGGCCGGGGGCATCGGCGTTACGGTGGGCATGATCAGCGGCTTCTACGGCGGGTGGCTCGACGAGGTCGCCATGAGGATCACCGACATCTTCCTGGCGTTCCCGGACCTTGTCATGGCGCTCGTTGTGGCGACGGCATTGGGCACCAGCATAGAGTCGGCGATCATCGGCATCGCGATCGTGCGATGGACGTCTTACGCACGCCTGATGAGAAGCAGTGTCCTCGCGCAGAAGGGCAAGGACTACATGCTCGCCGGAAGGGCGCTGGGCGCACATCCAAGCCGCCTGATACTGCGTCACATACTGCCGAACAGCTACGCGCCGGTGCTGGTGCAGGCGACGCTCGACTTCGGCCTGGCAATCCTGCTGGCGGCCGGACTCAGCTTCATCGGAGCGGGTGCACAGCCGCCGCTGCCCGAGTGGGGCGCGCTGGTGTCAGGGGGGCGCCAGTACGTGCAGGCCGCTTGGTGGATCCCGATCTTCCCGGGCTTCGCGATATTCGGCGCGGTGCTGGCGTTCAACCTGCTCGGAGACGCGTTGAGAGACGCACTGGACCCGCGTCTGCGGCACCTGCTGCAGGACGTGCGACGCTAGGGCTCGCATTCGTCATTCCGGCGGAGGCCGGAACCCACGAAGTGGCTCGCCGCTCGGCAATCCAGGGGATGGGAGTGGTGCCTGGTTGCGAGTGACCAATCCTTTTCGCCCTCACCCCAACCCTCTCCCCCAGGAGAGGGGGCTGTTGGTTGGAGTTCGTCCTTGACTGTGCAGTGCATACGACCTTGTCAGCCGTGAGGGAGAGGGGTATAGAAAGCTCTTGCCCGGGGTCTGCTACGACGCTGCTGCGATTTCCTGGTGGGGCAGCCTGGTGGCATCCGGGAAGAACTCGCCGAGGACTCTCTCGACGATGCCCTGGGCGTCAAGCTGGAGGCTGTGACGCTGGTCGGCGGCGGTGCCGTGCTCGATGAAGAAGTCGGGCATCCCGATGCGGTGTACGGTGACGTCGCTCATGCCTGCCTCGGCTAGCGCTTCCAGCACGGCGGTGCCGAACCCGCCTGCCATCACGTTCTCCTCTACGGTGACGATGCGCGGCACGCTGCGTGCGGTGTCCAGCAGCAGGTCGACGTCGAGCGGCTTGACGAAGATCGGGTTGACCACGCCGCAGTCGATGCCATACTCGGCGAGCATCTCCGCCGCCTCAAGAGCGGCGCTGTTCGACTTGCCCAGCCCGAAGATCGCGACGTCGCGGCCTTCTCGCACGACACGGCCCCTGCCGATTGGCAGCTCCGTGAGATCGCTGTCAAGAGGCACGCCGACGGCGGCTCCCCTCGCGATGCGAATGGCGAACGGCCCCTGGTACCTGTACGCCGTGTAGACGAGGTGCTGAAGCTCGTTCTCGTCCGCGGGCGCGGCCACGACAGCGTTGGGCAGGCAGCGCAGGTATGTGATGTCGAACGCGCCGTGGTGCGTCTTGCCGTCCTCGCCGACGATGCCGGCGCGATCGGCGATCAGCGTCACCGGCAGGTTCTGCAGGCAGACGTCGTGGACTATCTGGTCGAATGCCCTCTGCAGGAAGGTCGAGTAGATCGACACGAACGGGTTGAGTCCGGCGGAGGCCATTCCAGCCGCCATGCTGACAGCGTGCTGCTCGGCGATGCCGACGTCGAAGACCCTGTCCGGGTACTTGCCCTGGACGCTGACCAGTCCTGTGCCCTCGAGCATCGCTGCGCTGATGCCGACGACCGACTCGTCCTCATCCATGATGCGGGTGACCGTATTGGCGAACACGCTGGAGTACGTCGGCGCACCGGAGCTGTCTCCGAGCGGCGAGCTTGGCTGGTGGAACCTGACGGGGTCGTCCTCGGCGGGTTCGTAGCCGTGACCCTTGTGCGTCACGACGTGCACCAGCGGCACGAGGCCTCCGGGAGTTGTCGCGGCAGTCCGGGCCTGGTTGAGTGTCTGTTCGAGCTGCTTGAAGTCGTGTCCGTCGATGGGGCCCAGGTACTGGAAGCCCATCTCGGTCCAGAACATCGTGGGTACGATGAATCCGGCGAGCGCGGTGTTGAAGCGCTTGACCAGCCCGTACATCAGCTCGCCCGTCGGCATCCTCTTGGAGAGCGCCTTCATGCGCTCGATCATTGCCTGGTACTCGGGGTGAGTGATCAGACGCTTGCGCCAGTTGGTGAGAAAGCCGATGTTTTCGGAGATGGACATGCCATTGTCGTTGAGTACGACGATGAACCTGTCCGGGTCGAGGTGGACGATGTTGTTGAGCGCCTCGAAGCTGGAGCCGGAGGTCATTGCGCCGTCGCCGACCACGGCGATGGTCCAGGAGTCGCGTTTCATGTTCGCCGCGCCCTCGGCGACGCCGAGAGCTATGGAGAGGCCGGTGCCGGCGTGTCCGGCGGCAAGCGTATCGTGCGGACTCTCGCTCGGCTCGCCGAAGCCTGAGAGGCCTCCTTCGAGCCGGATGTCCTTGAACTCGTCGCGCCGTCCCGTCACCAGCTTGTGCGTGTAGAGCTGGTTGGTTGTGTCCCAGACGATGCTATCCCTGGGGCTGTCGAAGACCCTGTGGAGCGCGAGCGTAAGCTCGACGACTCCAAGGTTCGACGCCAGGTGTCCTCCGCGCTCGGTTATCACGGAGATGATGGTATCGCGCGCATCTTGCGCGACCTGGGCGAGTTCCTCGTGGGTCAGGTCCTTGAGGTCGCCAGGCTCATCTATGTTGTCCAGGAGGCGAGGGGACATGTGGAAGTTCCTCGTAGAACTCAGTTGCGACGCCACATTATATAGATAAAGGCTGAGGGCGCAATAGTGCTGTATGTGTAACGTAGGGTACGGGTCGGGGATTGTCAAGAAATGGAGAATAATTCGATGGATCGAATTAAAGAAAGATGGGGACAGAACTACGAGCGTACAGACAAGAGCCTCCACTAGTACAAGTCGGAAGAACTCGTAACTGTTGGGGTGGACTGTAGGGAACGAAGGTGTCGGGCGCGGGGATATTGGGTAACCTACAGTTGCACTTGGAGGTTGTTACTATGCTTCCTTCGAGAACATGTGAAATGCCTCTGTTACACGCGAAGTGATGTCCTCTTCGGTCCCAATTTTCTGTGAAAGGCAAATGAGAGCAAGTCCGTACCCGAGCCCGAGGTTTCCCAGCCATACGGCAAGCTGTGTATAGCTCAACTCGGTCTCGCTGCTACGGAAACCTCCGCGCCAAGCTGGGAGCAAGAGGCCCTGTGGCGTCGGATGATCATACGCTGCTAGTGTCCCGCTTCTCGTCTCGTCAATCCACTCTCGTTCATCAATTTCGTCCAGTCGGATCGTTGCGGGCAAGTGCTTCCAGACGGCATCTAATTGCTCGTACGCTGCCCGAAGCTCAGTGGCCATTACGTGTTCGATGCCGGCACCGATTTTCCAGCTGTTGATCGCCCTCACATGAAAGCATATCTTCCGTAAACGGCCGATCCAGTCCGGTTCATCCTCTTGCATTATGCGGGTTGGCACATCAATCGCCAGGTGAATGCGAGCGAGCTCCCCGAGTTGGTCTTGGCATCGTTCGCACAAAGCGCGCATCTCATTGATCCGGTTATCATCCGGTTCTTGGCTGTTCATTCCGGCTGTCCCACATCTGGTTCCCAACTGCCAACCTCGCGCGGTCTCGCAACTCTGTAGTCACCGCGCGCACCTCTTGCAGCTGAGCCAAGGCGGATTCTACCCTCCCTTGAGCCACTTCTCCGGACATAGGGCACAGCTCTGCGTACGCGTTCATGACTGCCACTTGGTTTATCAGGTAGTCCATCAAACCAGCAAACGTATACTCATCTTGAACCGTGTTCATTGAGTTGACGCCTCCCTGCCACGAATGTCCTCTCCATTCCCCCTTGCCGTGACAGAAGTACTCGCTCATGTAGTCGTACCAGATCTTGCCTCCCTCAAGCCGTGCTACCTTATCCGACTGCTTCAGACCACTGCCCTTTCCGATCTCGCCTTTCGACATTCCGCTCGCTTCCATCATCTGAGTGAGAGCCTGTTCGTGACTTACCTTGCCCTTCGACAGCCTGATGACTGTCCGGTAGTAGTCCGCGTTTATGTAGCTGTGAAATGCTCTCTCACCGTACTCTGGTTCAATCATCAGGTTGTGGAAGAAGTGTACAACCTGCCCGGCACACTCGAGAACTGGTCGCATCTGCACAGCAAGGGAATGGACGTTATTGCTTTCGTTGGCGCGGAGTATTGCAATCGTGTGTAGTCTTGCCTTGCGCAATAGAAGCGCGCACATGATTCTGAAGACTCCAGTGGGATGGTCCTCTAGAACCGCTCGTATCGAGACCTCGTCGCCTTCAACATCGACGTCCAGCCGTTGTTCGGTTTCGCCCAACGCATCGACTAGTTCTGCCAGCAGGTTAGCCATGCCAGTGCGAGGTTAGCCATGCCAGTGCGATAGTGGCCCACTTCCTTCACTTGCTGACGACGCCCGAAGTTGCGGTGGCTCGGAGCTGGAGTCCTAGGGCGCTAACTACCTTGAGCACGGTCGCGAACTCGGGGTTGCCGTCTGCGGATAATGACTTGTACAGGCTCTCCCGACCCAGTCCCGTCTCCTGTGCCACCACCGACATTCTTCGGGCACGGGCGATGTCGCCCAAGGTCGCCATTATCAGGCTCATATCGCCATCTTCCAGTGCGACGTTCAGGTAGGCGACCATGTCCTCCTCGGTCTCCAAGTGCTCGGCCGGATCCCACGGCATCGTGTGCGTCTTTTTCATGGCTGTTGCCTCCTACAGTCCCCTCGCCAACTCCAGAGCCCGTCGAATGTCCCGCTCCTGGCTGTCCTTGTCGCCACCGGCCAGAAGAACGATCAGTGCCTCTCCTTGCCGGACGAAGTACACTCGATAACCTGGCCCGTAGTCGATGCGGATCTCAGATACCCCTTCACCCACAGGTCTCACGTCCCCAGGGTTGCCCAAAGACAGCCTACGAATGCGATTGTCGATTCGCACCCTAGCCTGCCTGTCTCGGAGCCTCCTGAACCAGAGGACGTAGACTTCGGTCTGGCGGATTTCGAACATGCCTTAACTGTAGCCTATGGGATACATCGATTCAAGGGAGGCCGCTCTGGGCTGTCATGAAGTCGCTCCGCAGCACTGTCTATGGTTCTGGTCTATGCTCGGAGATTTGCGGTCGTGAGATTGATTCATCCTATATGCTTTGCTTCTAGTGATAACAGAAGAGATGGAGCGATGTTGCAGGAGACAGTTCCCCAACAGTCCACTCTCCCGATCGGCGGCCGTGTGCGTTGGATGCGGACGAGGGAGAGTTTACGGGAATGAAGACTGCATATTCTGCGAGATCGCCCAGGAGATGCGAGCAGCAAGTGTTGTGTGTGCAGACGAACTGACAATGGCGTTTGTGGATGTTCGACAATTCCACCCTGGGCACGTGCTGGTCATCCCCAGGGAACACGTTGCCGATATCCGTGAACTTGGCGAGGCAACTGGCGCCGCACTCATGACTACGCTCATACGCGTTACCCGGGCCGTTGACGCGGCCTTTCCGAACGAGGGTATGAGTCTGTGGCATTCAATTGGGCCTGCCGCTTTCCAGGAAGTGCCGCATCTTCACGTCCACATTCATCCACGCAGGACCGCAGATGACCTCTTGAGGGTTTACCCAAGTCGGCCGTCTAGCCCGGATCGTTCAACGAGGGATCTGTACGCAGAGAGGATTCGCACTTTTCTGTGAGAGGCGTGGGCGGGCTGCAGCCTCATACAGTCGCCGTGCCAACTCTCACAGGGTAGGTATCCGCACCTTTCGCCCTCACCGCATTACTCTATTCAAGGCGATGACTGACGATCACTCGGCATTTGAATGAGCTGAGACGAATGTCGGAAAGTCTTCAGGGAGTTCTCTGAACATGGGACGCATGATGGTTGGCTGATTATCAACACTGGTGGTTATCATCGGTACTCTGCCGAACCGCCTCAACGCGGCTGCCAGGGCATCCTTACGACTTTCGTACACGCCCACGCACTCATCATTCTGCATCACGATCCACTTGCGTGACCGCTCAGCGCCGTCCATTGTCGCGGCGGCATCGAAAGTACCGCTCTCTCTGTTTGAAGTGACCACAGCAATTTCCTTGTCTTTGGATAGGACTACAGCGGTCCGGGTGATGTGAGATGTCGTCTGATCCAACCGATTCTATCATTGGCTCGTTAGGCAGGCGATCTCTTCATGGCTGCTGTTTCCTGTAGCATCCGTCCCGCCTCTCACAGAAGTAGGTGTTCGTACTTTTCACCCTATCCCTGAGGGAACTGAGAGCGGCATGTAAGGGTACACGGACAGGCATCAGTACCAACCAACAGACCCCCTGTTCCGCGTCAACCATTCTTGCCGGTTGTGCGACATTCATTCTTGCCGGTCTGATTCCACTTCTGTCAGTCGGTTCT
>JAGWBK010000036.1 GCA_021295915.1 Dehalococcoidia bacterium | reverse complement strand
CCCATCGGCTGGTTGTTCATCAGCGCGACGAAGAACTCCAGTGGATGGTGGCACTTGAGCCACGCGGCCTGGTACGCGGTTATGGCGAACGCGTGCGAGTGCGACTCCGGGAACATGTAGTGCCCGTTGATCTTGCCGAATATCTTCAGCGCGGTCTCTTCAGGTACGCCCCTATTCAGCGCGCCTTCCATGAACCTCTGCTGGTGCATCTCGATCAGGTGCTCGCTGTTGGGCCTGGAGAAGGCGCGGCGCACCTCGTCGGCCTCGGCGGCGGTCATGCCGGAGACGTCCTTGATGAGCTGCACCACCTGCTCCTGCCACACGATGATGCCGTAGCCCCGTGCCAGTGCGCGCTCCTCGAGCGGGTGGTCGTACTCCCACTCTGCGTCGTGCCTGTACCGGTCGACGAACTGCGATACCGCGCTCCCCTGCACTCCCACTCCTGGACGTATCAGCGCCACCTGGTACGCGAGGTCGAGCAGGTCGCGCGACTTGAGACGCTGCGCCATCTTGAGCTGTGCCGGCGACTGCAGCAGGAAGACGCCCTTGGACTTGCCCTCGTTTATCATGTTATAAACATCAGCTTCTTCCGGGTCTATCCTGCTGAGATCGGGACGCTTTCCCTGGCGCTCCTCGACGAGGTCCAACGCCTCCTCTATCTGGTCGAGCACAGGCAGCGACAGGATGTCGATCTTGGCGAATCCCGCGTCGGCCACGCTGTCCTTGTTCCAGTCCATGATGTACCGCCCATCCGTCGCACCTGCCCTTATCGGCACCATCTCCGGTATCGGAGAGCTGCTGAGAATCATGCCGCCGACGTGCTGGCCCAGAAGCTTCGGAGCCCCAGCTAACTGGGGAGCAAGCTCTAGCAGGTCCTTCCAACCAGATGCGTCCACGCGCTCCCGGAAAGACGGAAGCTCCATCATCTCCTCCCTGAGGTTCACGGCGTTGTGCGACTCGATCTGCCTGGAAAGCTGTCTCGTCTCCTCCTGCGGAATGCCCAGCGCCTTGCCGAGGTCCTGGACGACCCCCTTGAGCCGGTACGTGGAGATCGCTCCGGTCAGCACTGCGTACTCAGGCCCGAAGTGCTGGTGGACACGCTCGATCAGCTCGTCCCCGAGACCCCTCGGGAAGTCCAGGTCGATATCTGGCAGCGTGGACATGTCTTCTGAGATGAACCGTTCGAGCGTAAGGTCCCACTTGATCGGGTCGATGTGACTGATGCCGATCAGGTATCCCACCACCAGCGCGACCGACGACCCTCGCCCCCTTCCAGGCGGCCTCTCCTCCACCGGTGTCTCAGGCCTCATCAGCCCGCGCTCCTCCATGATCCGCTGCGCGATGAGCGCGATCTCCCGGTACAGCAGCAGGAAACCCGCCAGCCCGTGGGTATCGATCAGCCTGAACTCGTCGTTCAGCCGCTGCTCCACCTCCCCGGACACAGAGCCGTAACGTCGTACCGCTGCCTCGTCACAGAGCCTCCTCAGGTAGCTCAGCGGCGTGTAACCGTCCGGCACGTCCGGGTCGGGAAGCGTGTAGCCGAGGTCCGTGCCCAGATCGAACTCGCACTGCTCCGCGATGCGCACCGTGTTGGAGACCGCCTCCGGAAGCTCCTCGAACAGCGCCTCCATCTCGGTATGCGACTTAAGGTGCAGGTGATGGTTGGGCCGCAGATGCGGGAGCGCCTGGTCGATGGTAGTGTTAAGTCTCGCCGCGACCAGCGCGTCCTGCAGCCGCGAGCGCTCCAGACAGTGGTAGTGGACGTCGTTGGTGGCCACAACCGGCGCTCCGACCTCGCGAGCCAGCTTCACGAGTTCCCTGTTGCGTTCCGTATCCCCGTACAGAAAATTGCGGTTGAGTTCGACGTACACTGAGTCCGTGCCGTACCACTCCATGTAGCTTCCCAGGAGCGCGCGTGCCTCGCTGATGCGACCGCTTACGACCAGGTTGGATAGCCGCCCGTCGCGCCCACCTACCAATGCGACCACGCCTTCAGAGTGCTCCGGCAGACGCGAGGGGTCGACCTTCGACTCCCGACGGTCGACGGCGTTGGCGAGCGTGAAGAGCTGGGAGATGTTCGAGTATCCCGCCCGGCTCCTGGCCAGCAGCGTGAGACGCGAGTCGTCGGTCAGGGTCAGCTCTCCGCCTGTGATCGGGCTCACCTCGAGGCTGTTGGCGAGACGCGCGAACTCCAGCGCGCCGCAGAGGTTCGTGTCTGTCAGCGCCAGCGCGGGATAGCCGTACTCCTTCGCGCGAGCCAGCAGCTCGTGCGTGTGGGACGCTCCCAGTCCGAAGGAGTAGAAGCTCTTGGCATGAAGCTCTACGTAGCCGGAGACCATGACTCTGTCAGAATCTCACGCGCTCTGCCGGTACCAGCGGCCTTCCACCCGGTCCCTGAACAGCGTGACCTGCCTGCCGTCGCCGGGATCGACCCGGTAGTAGGAGCGCGCCACCGGCTCAGGGAGCCACCACAGGTCGAACGTCCACGCGTCGGATATCGTCGCCACCTGCTGCCAGCGACGCTCGAGGCACACCGACACCGGCTCGCGCTCCGTCCCCTCCTGCACCTCCACGGGTCTCGGCGAGTGGAGCGGCTTGATGGCGTCCGCGCCCGCCGGGTCGATGGGCACCTGCAGCGCGCGCATCTCGGGCGCGGGGTGCCACGGAGCGACCTGCGCGACCCTGTACAGCGAGTGTTCGCCGTTCATCCGCGCCCTTAGCTGCCGCTCGACCTCTTCGAGACGCCGCCTGCCCTCGTGAACGTCCTTCAGCAGTCCCATCTGCATCCCCGACTCCCCGGTGAACTCCGACAGCGTGAGCGTCACGTCTTCCACGGTGATCTGAGGCGGGTCAAGCTCGACCTGGCTCCTGACCACCACGGACGCCGCCTCCCACGTGCTGGCCGGCTGCTTGAACCGGACGACCTTCTCCCACGGCTGAGAACGCGACGCCGTGCACTCGATGGACGCCGCGCCCACGTACCTGCTCCTCATCTCCGGACGTGCATAGGCCCGTCTGAGGAGCGCGTCCACCGCGACGAACAGCACGTGCATGGACGACGAGTGGTACGGCAGTTGCGTGTGCTCGACTATCGACTCCTCGTACGCGATGGGCACGACCGGCCTGTCGTCTATCCCGTTCGACAGCGCCCATGCCCGTCTGCCGTCCGTGCCGAACTGGTCTGCAAGCACTCGCTCCCTCATGGTCGCGGCGTCGCCCATCGTGTGCAGTCCGAACCGGCGCAATCCGATCTTCACGTTGGCGGACACTGGAAGCAGCTCAACAGGATGCGGCGCGAGGAAGGCCCTCACGTCGTCCGGCACCCTGGACGCGCCGAACGCCCTGCTCATGCGAGCCGCCACGAACGCCGGGAACTTCGCGTCTGCTATGCCGACTCGTGGATGCAGGTACTCAGGGACAGCGTTCAGCAGCGTGGAGACGACTCCCGCCTCGCCCCTGTACAGGTCCTCGAGGCCGTCCACCCGCACGTACGCCGTGCCTGTCTCCGCTCCCTCGACACGGTCGCTGATCCCCTGCAACGAAGTGAGCACCTGCCCGAAGGTCCGGCGGTAGTATGGCTCGTCCGCATCAAGTACGATGGCGTTGGCGTGGCGCGACACCGCCTGCTCCGGGGTCATGCCGATCATCACCCCGGCAGCTTCGGGGAAGCGGTCGACCACTATGGGTATCCCGACGGACGGGTTGCGGTCGACGATCAGCGCAGGCTTCCCCTTCAGGTGGGGCCGCCGTCTCATCTCCGCCTTCGCCCTCAGGTGTGTAATGAGAACACAGGCTACTCTCATATCGACTCCTCGATCACCAGTCCCCCCGGTATCGTGGCAGTGGATGTTACAGAACTTGTGTTCTATTTGTCAATCTTTCCCCGGAAACTCACGCGATTCTATTGACATAAGTGCGTATAATGGGCAGCACAATTCATAGGACGAGGAAACACTCATGGCAGACGACTTCCTGTACATATCCCGCAACCGGCTCGAGATGAACCGCGGGCTCAGGCACGCCTACACCGGCGACGTCCCCGCGCCCGTCGTCTACGGCGTCCAAGGCGCGCTCAAGAGCCACTATGGCGTGCCCGAGGACCGCTGGACCACATCGTCTCAGCCGTCGGTGGTTGAATGTACGGCACCCTGCGACGCGCCCTTGAGGCGCGTGGAATCGACATCTCCCCCGAGGACTATGTAGCCACAGTCGAGGGCAGGATAGAGGGCACCGAGCACACCATCAGGATCTCCAGCATCAACGTCCACTACGAGTTCCCGGTGCCGGACGATAAGCGTGAGGCCGCCGACAGAGCCCTTCGGGTACATCCCCAGGGCTGTCCGGCCCACGAGAGCGTCAAGGACGCCATAGACATCACCTGGACTGCCGATATCAGCAACTGAAATCGCAGCCAGGATTGAATAACCAGACTGCCGTTATAAGCGTAATACGCTCCAACTTTGTAAGCCCCCCGTAATGCACGAAATGCAATCGCAAAGGAGGAAAAGGCGAGGACAATGGCAGCAGAAAACGTACAGCAGGGAACATTCGGACGTTTCTTCCAATCGTACACAGACGAGTTCTACCTGATATTCAGGGTCGCCTTCGCAGCGCTGGTTGGCATGCACGGCGCGCAGAAGGCGTTCCTGCTGTGGGACTTTCCCGCAGGGGCGAACCCGAACGGACTCGGCACGCTGGTGGACATCGCCGGCTGGGTGGAGCTCATCGCGGCGTTTCTCATCGGGCTCGGCGTTCTGACCCGACTGGGTGCCGGCGCGCTGGTCGTGACGATGATCGTCGCGTACTTCGGAGTACATGCGGCTCTCAGCCCGGTGTGGCCGTGGCCGCACCTGTACCCCAATCCTCCTGACGGAGGCAACGCGTTCGTGGCGCACGGTGGAGAGGTCACTATCCTGTGGTTCCTCTGCGCGGGCATCATCGGAATCCTCGGCAGCCGCAGATGGGGTATCGAGCGATACTTCTTCGGCAAGGAGCTCCTGTAAGGAGCTGCCAGCGACCATCGAGTGAGGCGGTCTGAGTCCAACGCACTGACCGGCAGCTATGACGCACTCGTAGTGGGCGCGGGCCCCAACGGCCTGTCGGCCGCGATAGCCATCGCACAGACTGGGCACTCTGTGCTGGTTGTCGAGGGCCGGGACACGGTCGGTGGCGGCGCACGGTCCGCCGAGTTGACACTGCCCGGGTTCCTGCACGATGTGTGCTCCGCGATACACCCGCTGGCAGTGGGTTCGCCGTTCTTCCCCACGCTGCCGCTGTCCGAGCACGGGCTGGAGTGGGTCCATTCTCCCTCGCCGCTGGCTCACCCACTCGACGACGGCACGGCAGTGACGATGGAGGACTCAGTCGACGAGACCGCCGAGGGCCTGGGACCAGACGCGTCCTCGTACCGCAAGCTGTTCGGCCCTCTCGTTAGGAACTGGGACAAGCTCAGCTCCGACGTCATCGGTCCGCTGCGATTTCCGCGTCACCCGCTCGTGACAGCGCGCTTCGGGCTGCTCGGCCTGCGGTCGGCCGTGTCGGTGGCGCAGTCCCACTTCGAGGGTGAGCGGGCCAGGGCGCTGTTCGCCGGGATCGCCGCGCACTCGGTGCTGCCTCTCGAACGTCCTGTCAGCGCAGCGGTCGGACTCGTGCTGGGAGCCAGCGGTCACGCAGTCGGCTGGCCGATGCCGCGTGGCGGAGCACAGCGAATAGCAGACGCTCTTGCCTCCCACCTTACCTCGCTCGGAGGCCGGATCGAGACCGGCGTAACGGTGGATCGGCTGGAGGACGTGCCCGACGCGAACGTCACCCTACTCGACGTTACGCCGAGGCAGGTCGTCAGCATCGCCGGAGACAGCCTGCCCGACCGCTTCCGGCGCAAGCTCGAGGCGTACCGCTACGGCCCGGCGGCGTTCAAGGTGGACTGGGCGCTGGACGGACCGGTGCCCTGGACTGCCCCTGAGTGTGCGCGGGCCGGCACGGTGCACCTGGGCGGCACGATGGCTGAGGTCGCTCAATCAGAGCGCGAGGTGTGGAACGGACGTCACCCGGAGCAGCCATTCGTGCTGCTCGCCCAGCCGAGCATATTCGACTCGTCCCGCGCACCCGAGGGCAAGCACACGGCGTGGGCCTACTGCCACGTCCCGAACGGCTCCGACTTCGATATGACAGACAGGATCGAGGATCAGATAGAGCGCTTCGCTCCCGGGTTCCGCGAGCGCATCCTGGCGAGGAGCGTACGGCCCCCGGCGGCGCTGGAGGAATACAACCCGAACCTCGTCGGCGGCGACATCGGCGGAGGAGTCCAGGACCTCGGCCAGCTCTTCTCGCGTCCGGTCAGTATGTTCGACCCCTACTCCATACCGTCGACCGAGATATTCATCTGCTCATCGTCGACTCCGCCCGGAGGAGGCGTGCACGGCATGTGCGGCTACTTCGCAGCCCAGGCCGCGCTGCGTCGGCTCGACCGCTGATATTCTGTTCCTGCCGAGGCTGTCCCCGAGTGGCAGGCCCTTCCCACCCGTCACTCCCGCGAAAGCGGGAACCCACGGGTGGTCAATACCCCGTGAATCCTCCATATGGCCCCATAAATTCCACCCGAAATTGCTCTTGCGACTCCTTATAACACGACTTATAGTTATAAATAGAGAGTCATAAAATTAAGCTGACCTTATTCAAGGGCGGCAGAAAGAGGGGATGAAATGGCCGGGCAGACAACAGACAGCGAACTCATAGCACAGGCAATCGGACGGTATTTCTCGTACAGGCTCCTGATCATCCCTGCGGTCGCTTTGCTCATGTTGATGATCGCGTTCATCGGGCTGCGGGGCAACAGGGTCTCTGCGGTCGGAGCGCGTGACTACGATGTCAGCCTCGGCCAGCAGTCCCTCGCAACTGGGATCCAGCAGGGCGAGGACTTCGCTCTCGACACGCGGGACACTGGCACACCCAGGGGCGGCGGACAGCAGACGGGCTTCAGCGACGCCATCCAGGGTAACGACGAGGAAATCGACGTAGCAGGCACCCAGGAAGGCTACTCCAACGTCACCGCGACGACCGGGTTCTACGTCGACTGGGGCGCAGAGGACAACGGAATCCTGTCCGCCTTCCTCGGCCATCTAAAGAAGTCCCTACCCAAGGTCCAGTCTACCACCCAGAAGACCAGGTGGTCCCAGTAGCCTCGGAAGCATAACCACGGACAAGCGAGGACCAGTTCCTCAGAAAGGTAGGAGCCGGGAGAGATCCCGGCTCCTGTTTCGTATTCCCACCAAGGCTGAAGCAGTCCGAGTCTCTGGGCCTATGATATAAGATCAGTTCCAAACCAGAGTCACTGCTTCTGAGACCCTCCCTGGACTGCTCTAATTGAACATTGAGGACATATCTGAATCAATTCGGCACCAGCGCGTAAGGATAACAAGCCACGCTCGAATAGAAGCTATGGCAGACAGTCTATCGTTCGATGAAATAGTACACACAGTTAGTACTGGCGAGATTATCGAGGACTATCCCGATGACTGGCCGCACCCCAGTTCCCTGATCTACGGTAAACTTCCCAATGGGGAGCCGGTCCACAGCGTCTGGGCCTACGAGCGTTCCACCAGTGTTGCGGTGCTAGTCACCACGTACCGCCCCGACCCTGAGCGTTGGCACGACTCGCGCACAAGAAGGAGGTAACATTGCCCCTACTCCACAAGTGTCCCACATGTGCCGGAGAACTTGTCGACAAGCGTGTAGAGGAGCTCGTAAAGGGCGGAGTCAACTTCGCAGAGGTAACTGTCCCGGCCGAAGTGTGTCTGCGTTGCGGTCTGCGCCTGTTTGACCCCGACACGGTGCGCCTACTCGAACGGATCGCAAAGCAACTCAGCGCACAGGAAGTCGAAGATTTCGAACCGATGGGAAGATCGTTCCGAGTCCTTGTCTGAGCAGGCTACACAGCCAAGTCAACTCCCGAAGCTCATCACGATCTCTGGATGCGCCCCGCGAGCCAGAGCCTTCCTAGTAAGTTGCCCTCGCCACTCGAATATCCAGTGCTCAGAGCGACGACCGGGTTCTACGTCGACTGGGGCGCAGAGGACAACGGAATCCTGACGGCCTTCCTCGGCCATCTAAAGAAGTCCCTACCAAAGGTCCTAGTCTACCACCCAGCAGACCAGGTGGTCGCAGGAGCCTCGGAGAGGCCTAACCACGGACAAGCAAAGACCAGTTCCTCAGAATGGTAGGAGCCGGGACTTCTCCCGGCTCCTTTTTCGTTTGTGAGGGTCACTGACCGAGGAAATCTCGCCTGTCTATCCCGAGATCTCGCAAGATAGACAATATTGTGCCTGCCCTCAGATCGCGGCTTCCCCAGTTAGGTATTGTGGTCTTCCTAGAGGTATCGCTGGTGGTTACCCATATTTCGTGAGAGCCGCGTGCTTGCCTTTCGAAACTACATCCAAACTCCCCGAGTCTCCTTGTGAGTTCCCTATACGTCGCACAGAAACCAGGAGTTCATCGGCTGTATCCTGAGATGGCTCCGTCTGGACTACTTCCGCAGCCAGCACGCCGGGAGGAAGTTCGTCACCGTTTTCCTCATACGATTCGAGGAATGCGATCGCCACGCTTCGGACATAGTCCAGCGCCTCTGCCTTAGTGTCGCCCCATGCTCGACAACCAGGCATCGCGGGGATCTCGGCAAGATACTTGTCTTCAGTCTCTTCCGAAGGGCCTAGGATCTTACACACAAACCTGTAGTTTTTCATTGAAACGTCCTTGTGAGCAGTTGCAGACTACCCCAGTACGGATGACAAAATAGTAGCACGGGTTACGTAGTAACTCATCTTTGAGTGATACTACAAGGGGACCGTCACAGTTATTCATCAGATCGCCGCCTCTTTGCCCCGGGCCGCAGCCAATACGCGTTCCTGTCAGCTGCAATCACTCCGAAGCAGACACACGCAAACACCAACGCAAGCCCATACAAAGACATTAACACTCTGATAGGCAATTTCATGATCGGATCAGACCATAATCCACCAAGTGCATTCAGGTCACTCACAACTCCCACACCAAGAAGGAGTCCGATAACGGCGCTTAAGAACCCAAACAGTCCCACAGCTCTAGGAACACCACGCAGGCTACTACCACCAATGATCAATGCATAGAGGGCGAGAGAGGTGGCAAGGAACAAGAATGCAAATGCGAATATTGGCAACAGAAGGAGCCTTGTGTACACCTAGAGGCTAGCTAGGTATCGAGAAGAGTGCACAGGGTGCCCACATGAACCCGCCTACACTCGCAAAGTATCGCAAGAACGTCAGTAACACCAAGTAATCAGGTCTTCCCTACTGCAAAGCGGGGAGCCTGATTACGCGAAGGCTACCACGGCGATGCCGCTGTGGGAAACACCCTCCTCCAATTGACACTCCACAAACCCCTCACATAAAATCCACGCGTACTGAATGCTGTCACGAGTGCTTGCGTTGATTCGGAGACATCCAAAAGGCATGCCCCGGACCCGATCCGGGGTTGAGAGGTGTGTACAGGCGGGTTCGCCAACGGCGACTCCCCGCCTTGTGGCGGCGTGATCTCCGAGAGCCTGCCCCGGCGCAGGCTTGGGGATGCGAGAGTAACCATCGCGTTCCCCTTCCCCTTTTTCGCTTTCCCTCTAGGGGCCGACCTGTGTTATACGTGAGTCGCATCCGAACTGAGGGATACCTCGCACAAGACCAACCTGGATGAGTAGAGAAAGACAATGACCACTGACGTTTGGACAAGCGAGAAGATACGAGAGACCTTCCTGGGCTACTTCGAGTCGAAGGGGCACAGCCGGATGGCAAGTTCATCCCTGATTCCCGTCGGCGACCCCACCCTGCTGTTCACCTCCGCTGGCATGGTGCAGTTCAAGTCGTACTTCACCGGCGAGGCAGAACCGCCCAACCACAGGCTCACAACGTCGCAGAAGTGCTTCCGCACTCCCGACATCGAAGAGGTCGGCGACGCCACACACAACACCCTGTTCGAGATGCTGGGCAACTTCAGCATCGGCGACTACTTCAAGAAGGAAGCCGTCGACTTCGCCATCGAGCTGACGACCGAGGGCTACGGCTTGCCAATGGAGAAGTTCGCTGCCGCTATACACGACACTGACGACGAGACCCGCGAGCTGTGGGTCGCGAAAGGCATTCCGCGCGACCGTGTGTACAGCTATGGCGACGACGAGAACTGGTGGGGGCCTGCGGGCGACGAGGGGCCGTGCGGCCCGTGCTCGGAGCTCCACTACGACTACGGTGAGGGGCGCGGCTGCCTCGAGGACTCATGGACAACGGCGACGTCTGCGACCGCTACGTCGAGCTGTGGAACCTGGTGTTCATGCAGTTCTACCACCACCTCGACGGTTCCAGGACCGACCTGCCCGCGCCGAGCGTGGACACCGGCATGGGCTTCGAGCGCCTGATCAGGATCCTGCAGAGCGTCGATACCTGCTACGAGACCGACCTGTTCACGCCCATCGTCGCCGAGGTCGAGCGCATCAGCGGCAAGACCTACGGCGAGGACCACGCGTCGACGTACGGCATAAGGGTCGTGGCGGAGCATGGCCGAAGCGTGACATTCCTGATCGCAGATGGCGTGGTGCCTGCCAACGAGGGCCGGGGCTACGTGCTGCGCCGCGTCATCCGGCGAGCCATCAGGTATGCTCGACGCATCGGTATCGAGGGCAACTTCCTCGGCGAGATCGCCGACGTCACCATAGAGAAGATGGGCGATATCTATCCTGAGCTCGTCAACAACCGCGACTTCATCAAGACCGTGCTCAGACTCGAAGAAGACCGCTTCCAGCAGGCATTCGACAACGGCTACTCGATCCTCTCGGAGACTCTGGAAACCAGCCCTGACGTATTAGCAGGCGACGTGGTCTTCAGACTGTGGGACACTCACGGATTCCCCGTTGAAATGACCCAGGAGATCGCTGCCGAGAACGATGTCGAGATCGACATGGAGGGCTTCGAGCGCGAGATGGCCGCACAGCGCGAGCAGTCGCGTGCCGGAGCGCAGTTCGGCGAGGACAGGGCCAAGATCCGCGTCTACGAGAGCCTCGGAGTCGGCGGCACCGCCTTCCTGGGCTACGAGTCGCTGAGGACGTCCACGGTCGTCGTCGGACTCATAGCCGACGATGAGGTCGCTAACGAGGTCTCAGAGGGACAAGACGTCGAGATCGTCCTGCTCCAGACCCCATTCTACGCAGAGGGCGGAGGTCAGATCGGCGACGCTGGTGACATATCAGGCGACAACGGCCGAATGGCCGTAACCGACACCCAGGAGGTGATGCCCGGCCTGATCGTCCAATTCGGCAAGGTCACTGCCGGCTCGGTGAGCCTCGGCGAGACCGTCGACGCCAACGTCGACCCGATCCGACGCGAGGACACAGCCCGCAACCACACCGCGACACACCTGCTGCACGCCGCTCTCAGGCAGGTGCTCGGGCTGCACGTGAGGCAGGCCGGATCGCTGGTCGCACCTGACCGGCTACGCTTCGACTTCACTCACGTCCAGGCAGTCACCGACGATGAAATGTGGCAGGTTCAGCTCCTGGTCAACGAGAAGATCAGGCAGAACGCCCGCATCCTCAGGGACGAAGACACATACCAGGAGGCGATCAGACGCGGCGCGCTCGCATTCTTCGGCGACCGCTACGACGAGCGTGTGCGACTCGTAGAGATCGCCAACGGCGATACCTTCAGCTTTGAGGTCTGCGGTGGCACTCACGTCGACCGCACCGGCGAGGTCGGTGCCGTATACGTGCTCGGCGAATCGAGCATCGGCGCAGGCATGAGGCGCATCGAGGCCACCAGCGGCCGCGCCGCCGAGCGCATGGTCTGGGACCGGTTCAAGCGCGAGGAACGCGTCGCGCAGACTCTCCAGGCTTCGCCCGCCGAGGTCGAGGAGCGCATACAGTCGCTCATGGCCGAGCTCGACAACCTCCAGCGGGAGCAGGAGGCGATGGAGCGGCGCCTGTCCCTACAGGCAGCCGAAGGGCTGCTCACCCAGGCTCAAGACGTCGACGGAGTCACTGTGCTGTCGGCCCACGCAGCAGCGGCCAGCGCTGATTCGCTGCGCGAGGTCGGCGACTACCTGCGCGACAAGCTCGGCAGCGGAGTCGTGGTGCTCGGCGCAGTCGTCAACGACAGGCCGATGCTGGTGGCCATGGTCACCAGAGACCTCATAGATAGTCGAGGCCTGAACGCATCCGATATCGCACGCGGCGCAGCCAAGGTCGTCGGTGGTGGCGGTGGCGGCAGACCCGACGTCGCCCAGGCCGGAGGCCGAGACGCCTCCAAGCTCGACGAAGCGCTCGCCCAAGTCCCAGGCCTCGTCCGCGAGGCCGCCGCGTCTTGAGCGACAGGCCGCTAACAGGGATGGGCATTCGCAAAGCGTCATTCCCGCGAAAGCGGGAACCCAGGGGTGGAGCGTCCTTCGACAAGCTCAGGACGAACGATCTACTGGTTTACCCACCCCTGTCAGGGGACAACCTGTGAGAGTCCTCGCGCTGGACGTCGGCGATAGCAGAGTCGGCCTCGCCATCTCCGATCCCACCGGTCTGCTCGCATCGCCGCTCGGCCACGTCGACCGCAGCCCGACCGACGTCCAGGACATCATCCAGACCGCGAAGGAAAACAAGGCTGCCACAATCGTCGTGGGCTTGCCCCTGACGCTCTCCGGCGAGAGCCGCACACAGGCGGGCAAGGTACGCCAGTTCATCAGGGAGCTGAGATCGTCCACCGACATTCCCGTACAGACGATGGACGAACGGCTGTCGACGGTACAGGCGCAACGGCTGCTGACGGACTCTGACCGTGGTCAGGGTCGACGCTCCAGCCGAGACAGGGGCCGCATCGACTCCTCAGCCGCCGCGGTCATCCTGCAGGGGTACCTGGACTCTCGACGGTAGGTAGCTCTGCGTCAGTCCTCGTTGCTCGAGTCCGTGGAGTCCGAGTCGGACGACTCGCGATCCCGCCGCCTGTCACGCCGTGCCATCTCCCTGAGTCGCTGCTCGACCAGGTGGTGGACGGTGCCTTCAGGATACTCGCCATCGCCGTTCAACTCTCCGGCCTCGAATCCTGTCAGCACCTCAATACCTTCGTCAATGGTCGAGACGGCGTAGATATGGAACTCTCCGTCCCTGACCGCTTTGACCACGTCTGCGTTGAGCACCAGGTTGCGGACGTTGTCCTTCGGGATCATCACGCCCTGACTGCCGGTGAGCCCTCTCGACTGGCAGACCTTGAAGAAGCCCTCGATCTTCGGAGTTGCGCCTCCGGTCGACCGAGCCTGTGACGGCTATCCCCTGCCTGATGGGCAGTCCTGAGAGGGCGGAGAGCAGCGCGTACAGCTCCGTCGACGACGCGCTGTCGCCTTCGATCTGCGAGTATGACTGCTCGAAGGTGATTGAGGCCGACATCGACAGCCGTCTGCTCCTGCCGTACTTGCCCTGGAGGTAGCCGTTGAGGATCAGGAAGCCCTTGTTGTGGATGCGACCGCTCATTCGAACCTCGCGGTCAATGTTGATGACCCTACCATTGCCCACTGAGACCCGCGCCGAAACCCGGCTCGGCTTGCCGAAGTTGTGCTCGCCCAGGTGGTACACGGCGAGGCCGTTGATCTGGCCCACGACCTCTCCCTGGGTATCTATGCGAATCGTGTCGTTCTCGATCGACTCGCGGATTCTCTCGTCGGCAAGGCTTGCGCGGTACTCGCGCTGCTGCAGTGCCTCCTGCACGTGTCCCAACTCCACGGTGTCGCAGCCTGACTTGCTCGCCCAGTAGTCGGACTCGGTCAGGACGTCCGATACGCTCATGAACCGCGTCGTCAGCTTGGTCTGGTTGCCGACGAGACGGCTGGAGTGGTCGAGCACCGCCGCGACTGCCGAGTTGTCGAACGGACGCAGGTCGTTCTGCGCGACCTCCGAGGCGACGAAGGACGCATAGCGTGACAGGTTCTCCGGCGTCCTCTCCATCGTCCTGTCGAACTCAGCGGTCACCTTGAAGTAGCGTCTGAAATCCTCGTCCGAACTGCGAAGCACGTTCAGGATGCCGGGCGTGCCCACCAGCACCACCTTGGCGCTGACGGGAATGGGCTGGGGACGCATCGAGGTGGTTGGAAGAGGCGTGTCCTGCTCTCCGATGTTCTCGACCCTGATCTTTTCGCTCCACAGCACGCGCTTGAGCGTGTCCCACACGAGTCCGCTCTTGAGCAGGTCCCTGGCCTGGATGACCAGGTATCCCCCGTTGGCGCGATGTATCGCGCCGGGCCTGATCATCGTGTGATCTGTGGTCATCATTCCGGCAACTGCGCGATAGTCGATGCGACCGAACAGGTTGTAGTAGCTGGGATTCGGTTCGAACTCCACCGGCGCCCCGTTGCAGAGCGCGTTGTCGATGAGATCGTTCACCCTGTATCGTGCGAAGAAGTTGTCTCTTGCCTGAGCGCTACCGTCGTCCGTTCCAGGTCGGCCATTTGCCTCCGGCTTGAACGCCTGTGTGTTGTGGACCATGTCGTCCTCAACGTCGTCGAGGTATCCGACAATGTGGGGATGGTCCGCGTACTTATCCTGCAGATCGTCGACGATGGGAGTGAGCGTGAATCGGACCAGATCGGCATCCACCGCGAGCCTGCGCTCGTTGGCCTCCTTGTCGATTCGCCGGAACTCGGATGTCGTCTGCGAGATGAAACGCTGGATCTCGTCTGCCGACGCGCGCAGGCGGTCGCGCTCGGAGTCCGAGAGTTGTCCGAACTCGTCCTGCGTCAGAGGACGACCATCGGGGTGCAGCGGCACGGGGGTTATGCCAACCTGCGTCGTCGAGACGGTGAAGCCCCGAGCTCGCGCCTGGAACTCGAGGTCTTCGTTGACAGCCTGGCGCCTCTGCTGGATTTCGACCATCACCTCCTCGACGCGACGTGTGTAGTCGTCGCTCTCGAAGGCGTTTGGCAGCCGGGCACGGCACGTCTCGATGAGCTGGTCCATGTCGTCGCGCAGCTCTCGCATCATGCCGCACGGAAGGCTTATCGGGACCGGCTGGGTCGGCTCCTGGAAGTTGTGAACATAGCCCCAGTCCGGCGGGTTCGGCCTGCCGGGGGCAATTCTGTCCAGGTACGATCTGAGCGCGGAGCTACGTCCCGTACCCAGGGGCCCGGATACGAACACGTTGAATCCGGGCGCGTCTATCTCCAGCCCCATCTCGAGCGCGCTGATTGCGCGCTCCTGCCCTATCGTCCCATCCAGGGGCTCGACTTCGGCCGTCGTCTTGAAGCCGAGGGTGCTCGGGTCGCAGAACGGCGCGAGGCGCTCAACCGGTACTTTCAGATGCTCAACAGACACTTGGCCGACTTTCATTCACTCGCACGTCGTCGAGGTGCTTCTTCACATAACGGTTAGTCTAGAGTGCTACCGCTATTGATTAAATTGTATCAATCTCTGTGACGCACCGTGCGGGGTCGGACTCGGCCAGTACCGGGTGTCTGTGACCGGTGTGGATGAACTCAGCGAGAAGCTTGCCTGTCATCGGGCCTCTGCCGAAGCCTGAGCTCGCCAGGCCGCTTGCGATGTACAGGTTGTCGCGCCGGGGGATGCTGCCGATCAGCGGTTCACCGTCGAGAGAGAATGGCATCAGCCCAGCCCATGTCCGAGAGATAGGCAGTGAGGACAGCATCGGGATCACCTCGGACGCGTGGCCCTTGTTGACCTCGATACCGGTGGGTTCAACGGTCTTGTCGTAACCGACTAGCTGACGGTCCCCTCCGAAGATTATCTCGCCGTTGCGCCGCTGACGACCGTACAGGTGACGCGTTACGCGGGTGTTGCCCCGGTGTGTGAGCTCAGGCGGCGTGTTAGCGTCAGATCTGTCGTCCATGCTGTAGGCATATGCCGACTCGGCTGAGGACATCGTCTGGAATACGCTGGGCGGAAGGCTCTCGGTGGCCCACATCTGCCCTCGCACGGGGACGATTGGGATGCGCAGCCCCAGCATCTCGCCCAGCGGTCCGCACCATGCGCCAGCGGCGATCACGAGAGACTGACACCTGTAAGGGCCGGTTTCAAACCGGCCCCTACCATTACTGGTGGCAACTTCGTATCCGCCATCAGACGTTGGCTCTATGCCAGTGACGGCGTGATTCGTCAGGATGCGCGCTCCGGCTGACGATGCCGCACGGGCAAAGGCGCGGGTGGCCTTTACAGGGTCGGCCTGGGCCCGGAGCGGCGTGTGCATGTATCCAAGCATCTCTGGGTTGATCTCGGGATCTAGCGAGCGGGCCTCGCGGGGTGTGATCAGCTCGACCTGGTGACCGTGGCTCCTCTGCGCGTCCACTCGCCCCCGCATGTAGTCATACTGCTCGGGAGTGTGGATGGCAGTAAGCGACCCGGACTGCCTGAACTCGATGTCGTATCCAAGGTCGAGCTGCAGCTCCTTGAAAAGCTGCAGGCTGCCCATCGTAAGATAGGCGCCGAGGTCGGGGACGTCGCCCCAGCCGGTTGCCCCGATCTGGCCGGCATTGGCGCCGGACGCCTCGGAGGCTATCTCACCGCGTTCGAGGAGCGCGACGGCACCCCCCAGTCTTGCGAGATAGAGGGCGGTGGAAGCTCCCGCGATTCCACCGCCGATTATGAGCGTTTCCACGTCCGGCATATTTGGCGTGTCCTGGTGAATGATCTTTGCGAGCGCGTATGCCGCCGTCCGCACTATCGAATATGCGTCGCAGAGAGACGAAGGCTAACGTGCGGGCGAGATGCCCGCGCTCCGGCAAATCGTTACGGGTAGTGAAGCCTGCCCTGCCTCTCAGTGAAGGCACGGAGCAGGTGTCCCTGACCAGTGGTGACGTACAGAGTTGAGAGGTCCTCGCCGCCGAAGGTGCAGTTGGTCGGCTGATCGACGTTCAGCGGATGCGTCTCGAGCACTTCGCCTGACGGCGAAAAGACGTAGATCATCGGGCCCGGTCCGCCGGCACGGTTGCCGGCAGTGGCAATGATATTGCCCTCGATGTCGAGGCACATTCCGTCGATGCCCCTGTTTTCACCGAAGTCGTGGATGACCTCGCCGTCGCCGAGGCTGCCGTCGTCGTTGACCGGATAGGCGCGCAGCTCGCGCTTCTCCTCCGGCAGACGCCCACTCTGGGCCACATACAGCGTGTGATAGGCCAGCGAGAACAGCAGGCCGTTGGGGCGCGTGGTGTCGAATGTCACGCGGCTGATGGACCACGAGCCGTCGTCCTGGGAATCTAGCCTGTACACAGAGTCGTGGTCGAGCTCCTTGTTGGAGCGGTCGTTCGACCATGCTCCCCCGGCGCCTTCGTAGAAGGGGTCGGTGAACCACACCCTGCCCTGATGGTCTATCGCGAGATCGTTGGGGATATTGAGCTTTTGGCCCTCGAATCCGTCTGCGAGCACAGTTGCGCTTCCGTCGTCCTCGTAGCGAACGACGCGACGTCCTCCGCCCTCACAGGCGAAGAGCGTGCCGTTGGTGTCGAGCATCAGGCCGTTGGCGTTGTTGGTGCCTTCCTTGTAGATGGTCGAAGTGCGTGTTTCGGGATCGTAGCGCATGATGTAGCTGTACGGGATCACGGTGAACAGCAGGCCGCTGCCATCCCAGGCAGGTCCTTCTGAAGTGCCTCCGTACGGTCCATTTACATTCGTGAAATTCCAGGCCAATGTACTTCTTCCTCTCTACTGACTGGCAGCATTCGAGTTATAGCTGCCGACCTATCTGTGCCGTCGGAAGACATTATGACAGGTTTGAAGACTCCCAACGAGGGGCGGGGTTGTCGCCGAAAGGCAGTTCAGTTTCTGCACCCTTCGGGCTAGTTGCCTGGCTGAAGCCGTCGAAGTTCGGACTCCAACTGCCTCACCCGCTCCTCGGCAGCATCACGCTGGGCAACTGCGCTTCGTCTGGCAGCAGCCTCAGCATCTCGTTGGGCTTTGGCTTCGGTTAGATCGGGCAGGTATTCTTCACTGGCAGGATCCCAAAACCTGAGCATGCCACGGTCCCAGTGCAGTTCGAGGCCCAAAACTTCACTGGTTCCGCGAAGCAGGCCGCCCGGCTCAGACACGATAGAGATTGGGACATACCGCCGTCCATCCACCAAGCGGTCACCTGCGAGTGGGGCATCGTGGTACCGTCCACCAGTATGATCGAACCGCCATTGTTCGCGTACCAGGTAGGAGGCGTACATTTCTCGCTTAACCGTGTAATCTCGGCGACCTGTGCTCTCAGAAGCCACCTCTAGTACGAAGTCAGGTGGTTTTCCCACTTCACTGATTGTGTAGCCGTTGGCCTCTGTGATCGATACCGGAGGTACGTTGACTTCGAACGCGACCAAACAGTCCGGCTTGGGCGCACGTCTGAGGTCGCTGGCGTCGTAGCAAAGATAGCCGTCACCGCCGACAAAGACGTCGGTGCGGTGACGAAAGTAGTCATTAAGTATCACATAGGCGTTAGACACATGAGGAAGTTGTTGCATGGCGTCCGGCGGCTTGGGAGGGTCGGGCAATCGTGTGAGCGGCTCACTCCGACCCGTCTTGGGTACGTGTCGAGTAGTCATGTGATACCTCCAGTGGAGGGGTTCACGCAGTGTCGATGTAGAAATGATAACACGGGCACTTCAGGCAGCCCGGGAGTAGGTATGCCCTTTGGATTGGTCGATCCATTGAGAGGCTCATCGCCCCTACCCCCAGATCGGACTCTGGAAGTCTGCCTAGATCACCTCTTCGGACTCGCCTACGTCTTCGGCGGCTACGCCTTCGATCTCTGCGCCGACTGCCTTGATCTGACCGAACTCCTCGCGGAAGCCGTTATGCATGGTGCGGGCGTCGGAGCTGTACAGCACGAAGCGCACGTCTTCCCAGTTGCGAAGCAGCTACATGAAATCCACCGATTCCACAGAACATGTCCGCAAACGTTAAGGATGGGGAGTGCTCGTTCGTCATTTAAGTTACGACTCCACGCTGCCTTCCAGCTTAGGATCATCATAAGGCTATATTTCTCTCTGGCTATTCGCAAGCTACTCTGGATGAATATTGAACGTGGTCCAAGCGAATCTGCGGTCCGGGTCCAATATCGTACGGACTACTCCACGGAGCCTGATCGTCTAGCCGCCTGGCCGCAAGTGCCTGAGTTCGGACTCCAACTATCTCACGCGCTCCTCGGCGCCTCACTGTGCCTTAGTCTCTGTCAGGTCAGGTAGGTACTCTCCTAGTGTGGGATCCCAGAAGCGGAATGTGTCGCTGTCCCAGTGTACCTCCAGCCCCAGTGATTCGCTGCACCTTCGGATTATGTCATCCGACCCGTCTTGGGTACGTGTCGAGTAGTCATATGCTGCCTCCAGCGAAGCCGCTCACGCGGTGGCGATGGTCAGATGATAACACGGGCGTTCGGAGTGGCCTCTATCAGTAGCCCGCCCTGGATTGGCTGGCCACGTGCTTCAGGGGCCGACTCTCACTCCTCACTCCTCTTCACTCACTCCTCGACCCAACCCCCTTGACTCCTACAGAACAGATGTACTATTATCTCCACCAGAGCATACCACTCCCAGCTAACAGACAATGTCCCTATCACAATTCATCAGAGACAATACGAACGACGGCCGAGACATGGCTGGCATCCTCATCGACGTGATGAACGGGCGCATTGATGGCGCCAAGATCAGTCACAGGCTCACCGCAGCCAGGCTTCTCATCATCTACGGATACGATGACGCCGACGACTTCATCGCCGACAACATCCCCATCACCTCCACGGCCGACCACGACGACAGGGTGTGGGTCATTATCGACCCAGACCTGGCCAAGCTCATCAGGTCCAAGACCGACGACGGTCGTGCCATGTGCCTGTTCCTCATAGAGGTCATGCAAGGCAAGGTGGAAGGCATCAACGTCGGGCATCGCGTGTCGGCAGCCAGGGAGCTTCTCAACCGTGGATTCGGCAGGTATCAGAGCAGACCGCTGCCCAAGCCTCCAGGTTCATCCGCGCCCCGACGCTCGAACCACAAGACACACCAGCGAGTTGCATCTTCCCGTTCGCTCGCGCCCGTTCGTACCCGGATCGAGTCCGGGGCAGGCTCAGAGCCTGTCGAAGGACGGTCGGTCCTATCAAACGAGACAGTGACCCTGGACGAACCTGAGTCGCAGATAGAGGAGTCTCCTGCAAGCGTCGTCAAACCCATCTACATAGACTCCGAATAGACTCCGAACCGTTCTACCTGGACTCCGATCTCCTGATGGCATTCGATGGATGCGAAGACCCGAACTTCGATCCCTACCGCGCCATCCACGACGAGGAGTACGCCAGAACGTACTCAGACTGCCCGGACCCCGAGTGCGAGGTCCACGGCAATCCCAAAGAGTTCGACTTCGACCCCAACGACTACCACTACTGACCGCTTCAGTAGCTCACCGGCCCTCAGGGTAACGGCCCCTCTCCCTCACAGCCTGCCCCGGGCTTGATCCGGGGACTAACACAGGTAGGTATTCGCAGTTCGTCATTCCACCCGAGGCTGGGTAGTACCTGCAAAGCAGTGCTATGATTAACTGGTCATAGTAACCACTTGGAGAGGTTCATGCGCGAAGTCCAGGCGACAGTGGCAAAGGCTCGGCTTGCTGAGCTGCTTCGAGACGTCGAGCGTGGCGAGTCGATTACGATCACGCGCAACGGCAAGAAGGTCGCAGCACTCGTCCCCATTGAGGACGATGAGAGGGAGCAGCGGAGAAAAGCCGTAGAGAGATTTTTGGAGATGCGACGAAGCTGGAGGCCAGTTCATATGTCCACTGAGGAGATTCTTGCTGCCAGGCACGAAGGGCATCGGTTCTGACCTTGATCGTCGTAGATGCATCTGTCGCAGTGACATGGGTATACGATGATGAGTCAGACGCGCGGGCGGACGCTGCGTTAAGAGAAGTCATAGAGGGTGGCGGGCTAGTTCCCCAACACTGGCACTTGGAAGTGCGCAATGCACTTCTCATAGGTGAGCGTCGGGGTCGTATCACTCCTGACGAGATACGCGAGCGCCTGTCCGGACTAGATGAACTCTCATTAAGGACCGATGCCGACCCAGACTTAGGAGAGGCACTCGAACTCGCACGATTACACAACCTGTCCTTCTATGACGCTATCTACCTCGAGTTGGCACGTCGACGGCAAGCTGCATTGACAACGCTGGACGGCAGGCTCAGCCGCGCCGCGCTAGCTGAAGGTCTCCAAACATTGCCGTGACCGGCTAATGTATCGACTATTCAGTTATGACGGTCACAATCGTTCGTCCTGAGCAGGGAGATGCTTCGCACCGTTTCACTCTACCCAGCATGACAGGCGGTTAAATGCGATTGCACTGTCGCCCTGAGCTTGTCGAAGTGCGGTTCACCGACCATCAAGACAATGTGAGCAGTCCACTAGATCACCTCTTCGGACTCGCCTACGTCTTCGGCGGCTACCCCTTCGATCTCTGCGCCGACGGCCTTAATCTGGCCGAACTCCTCGCGGAAGCCATTGTGCATGGTGCGGGCATCGGAGCTGTACAGCACGAAGCGCACGCCTTCCCTGAGCCACTTGGTGGTCAGCTCTATGGTCTGGTGATGGAACAGGTTGGGCACGTTGTGCTTCTGACAGAGGCGGATTACCTCGCGCAGCGCGGCCTCATAGTCTGGGTGGTCGTACTGGTCAGGGATGCCGAGCGTGATGCTCAGGTCGTTCGGGCCGACGAACACGGCGTCTATGCCTCCGACCTCGAGGATGTTGTCTAGATTCTCTATGGCGGCAACGCTCTCGATGCCTATGATGCAGACATTGTTGCGGTTGCGCGCCTCCAGGTACTCCTTCGTGGCCTGGGACGGGAACTCGCCGGTGTCGATGACCTTGCGGACCATCGCGCCCTTCAGGGGCCTCCACTTGGCTGCGGCGACGACTTCCTTGACCTCTTCAACGGTCTCACAGTAAGGCGCGAGTATGCCGTGCGCACCGGCGTCGATAGCCATGGTGACGTAGTGGGAGTCGGGTATCGGGATACGCACGATAGGGGCGACTCCGCTGAACGAGAACGCGGCGATGAAGTCTGCCATCTCAGAGCGTCCGCGAGGGGAATGCTCGCTGTCTATGATCACGTAGTCCAACCCGAACGCCGACATTGGGTTGGTCCAGCGCGGGTTTCGGCTCATGCTTAACATAGTGCCGTAAACGACGCCGCCTGACTGGACTTTCTGCTTCAGTTGGTATCCGTCCATGGGGTTGGCCTCCTGGGTTTGGTGTTGAGACTAGAGACTGGGTTTGCGGGTGGCCGCGAACGCGGTCTGAGTTTATCAGCTTGGTGGTGAGTTGATAAGCTGGGGCCTGAGGTGGAGGGTGTGTCGGGTCTGCAGGTAGAGTATGAGATTTATCCACGAAGGGCACGAAGGAACACAAATGAAGAGAGTAATCATTGATACCGACCCTGGGATCGACGACACTGCGGCAATCCTGTTTGCGCTGGGGAGCCCTGAGCTACAGGTCGAGGCGCTGACGATGGTGTTCGGAAACGTGTCGGTCGAGAAGTGCACGATCAACGCGCTGCGGATCCTGGAGGCAGCAGGACGCGAAGACATCCCGGTGTACCCGGGATCCGGCATACCTTTCGGGATGTGGGAACCTGCGTTCGCGCAGTACATTCATGGCAGCGATGGGCTGGGCGACTCGGACGCCCCTGATCCGACGACTTCGGCGCAGAGCCAGAACGCGGTGGTCGAGATCATCGACCGGCTGCTGGCCTCGCCGGGTGAGATCACTCTGATCGCGCTGGGCAGGCTGACGAACATCGCGCTGGCGATCAACGTCGAGCCGTCTATCGTCGACGCTATCGACGAGGTGATCGTGATGGGCGGGGCAGTCACGGTGCCGGGCAACGTGACTCCGGTGGCGACCGCCAACATCTGGGGCGACCCGCAGGCGGCGAACGTGGTGTACAAGTCAGGAGCCAAAATCGTGCAGGTTGGCCTGGACGTGTGTCGCAAGGTCGAGTTCAGCCCTGAGCAACTGGCCCGCACGTGGAGCGCGGATACACGTGGAACACGACTACTGCAGGGCGCGGTCGCTTTCATTCAGCAGGCGTACAACCGGAGAGGCCGGCTGAACAATCCCGAGGGCGCACAGTTCAACGACGTTCCTGCTATGGGCTACGCCATCGCTCCGTCTCTGTACACGATGCGGGATGGGTACGTCAGGGTGGAGTACCTCGGTGAGATGACCAAGGGTCAGACGGTCGCCGACTTCGAGGGCCAGACGGACAACCCGGCGAATGCGGCTGTGGCTGTGGACGTTGACGTGCCGGGCCTCACGGAGCTATGGGTGGAGAGGGTCAGCGGGTTAGGGAGTTAATGCGATTCCGTGGTGCTTCGGCATTGACTGAGCGACGCTTTAATGATACTCTAGTATCAATTAACTGCTTTGGTACACCCCTCAGCCCCAATCGCTTCGCAGCCAACGGGAGATAGGATCAGTCGCACACCATGACAACCTCAACTACCGAGCGTCCAATTGTACGACCAGACCTGCTTGCCGTTCTCGAGGATGGCGGCTACAGGATCACGGAGCCGAGACGCCACGTGATCGCCGCGCTAGACATGAAGGACGAGGGCTTCACCGCTGAGGAGCTCTGCAATGAGCTAACCTCCGTCGGCAGAGCTACCGTCTATCGCACCATCAAGCTGCTCCAGAAATCAGGAGTGATCTGCAAGCTGGCGATGCCGGACGGCGCGCCACGGTACAGTCTCGCTCGCGTCGACCACCATCATCACACAGTGTGCGTGAGGTGCGGCACGATCGGGGAGTTCAAGCACGCGACCATCGAGCGTCTGCTCCGCGCCGTCAGCCAGGAGGTGTCCGGGGAGATTGTCGGGCACCGGCTCGAGGTGTTCATCTCGTGCACCGACTGCAAGGATCCCGTCCGCTGGCCGGTGGACGCTGAATTCGGTCACCGACACTAGAAGGGCAGCCCCCTGAAGGACCACCCCTCTTGCATGTCCAGCCCCGTATCGGAGTACGGGACAGGCGGTTGCCTATTGGCTGTAGCCGCTGGGCTTGGTCGAGATCATCTTATCCGGCAGAGAGTCGGTGATGTGTCCGAGCAGGAACTTGAGGTCCCTGTACGAGTCCAGGTTGCCGAGCTCATACTCAAGTGGCCATAGCTCTTCCATCAGGGTCGAAAGCTCTTCCCTCACGTACCCGGATTCTCTGCCGTCTATATATGGGAGGCTGCTGTAGCGGTCTGAGGCCAGTGCGACGACCGCTCCGAACTGCATCAGCGGGTCCGTCCCCGACGAGAGATCAGCCAGGATCGCACCCTGCTGCCTGTTGGACAGGCCGTCCGCCGGTGTGACCCAGCGGAGGGCGACGTCGCCGATCTCAATCTGCTTCGATTCGGCGGCCCACTCTCCCTCGTGTGTGAGCTCGACTTCGTAGAAGACGGTCGTTGCTGCGCCCACGGGAATCTCGGCGAACTCCTTGCGGTTCTCGGTGAACGACTCGTCTGAGGTCACGCGGTTCTCGTACCCGATCAGGCGCCAGGAGGCTACCATTGCCGGGTCCCACGTCACCTGTGCACGAGTCTGGTCTGCGAACGGGACTGACAGTGCGAGCCAGTTCTCGCGGCTGAAGGTGGCGCGGGCCTGTGGGGTAGTGCTCAGGTACCTGTACCACCCGTTGCCGTGCTGGGCAAGCTGTTCGAGCAGGTAGTCGTTGTAGTTGCTGATGCCGACGCCGATGGTGATGAGGCGGAGCGGGTTGCCGCTGTCACGGTCGCTGGCCGACTCCAGTATGGCGAACGGGTCTGTGGCGTCCACGTTGGCGACACCGTCGGACATCAGGATGATGTAGTTGTACGCGTCGGGACGTTCTCTCCTCATACGATGGGCCATCTTCACGCCGAGATCGAGTCCGGCCTGCACGTTGGTGCTGCCATGCGGAGCTAGCTGGCTGATCGACCACTGGACGTCGTCACGGTCGGGGCGCTGGTGCTTGACGGTGTAGCCGTGGATAACATCGGTGGTGAAGTGAACGACGCCGATGCGGTCATCCTTGTCGAGGCTCCTGCGGATACTCTCGGCGGCCTCGCGGGCTATGTCGACGCGGTTGCCGTCGCCCATCGAGCCTGAGGCATCGAGCACCAGGGTTACGTTGAGAGGCTTGTCGTCACGAAGCTCAGGGGCCTGGAATCCGAGCCGTACCAGATAGGTGCGCTCCTGGAGTGGGTGCTTCATGACATCGGTGGACACCGCAAAGCTGTCGCGGTTGGAGGGCATGTCGTAGCCATAGTTGAAGGAGTTGATCCACTCCTCTGCCCTGACGGAATCGGGGTCTACTTCGTAACCAGAGCGTGCCCAGTTCAGCGCGAGGTGGTAGGAGGTGCGGTCGGTGTCGAGGCTGAACGTGGACACCGCGTCGTCCTCGGTCCAGACAAACCTGGAACGCTGGTAGTCCTCGAACGTGGTAGCGCCTGGTGTCTGCTGCTCGTAGTGACGACTCCACTTCCGGTCCTGCGGCGGCACGCCCGGATGCATGGGAGGCCCTCCACCAGACTGAGGAGCGGCGGCTGGTGCGGCCTGGGCTGCTGCCGGAGCCGGGGCAGCCGTAGGAGCGGATGCTGGAGCAGCCTGAGCAGGCGCGGACTGCTGCTTGGAGGTGCTCGACTCCATCATCGCTGCAGCAGGCGCTGAGGTGGGTGCAGGCGCGGGAGCTGGTGCCGCCATCGGTGCCGATGGGGCTGCAGCAGCGGGCACCCGGGCAGGCCGGGGGGCTGCCGGCTGCGCCGGAGACTGTGCGGCGGCCGACTGCGGAGCAGGTGCGGGTGCGGCAGGCGCAGCCGCTGCCGGGGCCTGAGGAGCTTCAGGTTCGTCCACCGATGATGTCCCGCATCCGATCACGACTGCCATCAGCATGAGTCCGAGGGTCAGCAGTACGAGCTTCGGCATCGCGGCATCCCGCAGGGTCTTCGTAGTTATGTTCATCTCATTGTCCTCCTGTATCAGACTGCGGCCAGTTGGTCGTTTCTGGCCGTCTCACAAGTACAGACGAACGAGATGCAGAGTTTGTTCCCATAATCTGAGATCTCAGGAAAACTCGTCATTCCGGCGAAGGAACGTCACCCCGTACACCGATACGGGGCCGGAACCCACGAAGTGGCTCGCCGCTCGGCAATCCAGGGGGCGGGGGTGTCCTTCGACAAGCTCAGAGCCCGTCCCGGACTTGATCCGGGAACGAACAAATTGTCGGTTTACCTACCCCGGTACGCCCTGAGGGAGAGGAGGTTATGCAGAGATCTGAAAAAGAAAAGGGCGGACTTTTCGTCCGCCCCAGATGTGCGAATTGATTGTCGGGCTGTCAGTCGATCAGACGTCGGTTGCCGGCTTGAACTTCACCAGGGTGTACTCGTCGGAGGCGTCGTCGAAGACGGCCTCGACAGGCATGTCTATCTCAGCGTCCTCAATCTCGCAGTCGATGAGATTGGAGGGCATTCGCGGTCCCTCGTTAAGCTGGATGATCGCGTAGATGTGCGGAGTCTCAGGCTGGAACGCCGGATGCGCCGACTGGTGCACTACGGTGTACGAGTACAGCCGTCCCCTGCCGCTGACGCGCGTCCAGCCGAGGTCATCAGACATGCAGACCGGACACTGCTCCCTCGGGTAGAAGAAGATGTTGGCGCACGTCCTGCACCGGGGCATGACGAGCTCGTGGCGCTTCGTCGCCTCCCAGAACGGCTTGGACAGCTCCGGGTTCATGGGGACCGGCATGGGCTTGGTGTACTGTGTGGTCATGGTTCGACTTTCCCTTTGTTCATCTCGTTAGCACCAAGGAGTGTCGACGGGGTAGGAATTCGAGATTCCCCCCTCACCCAGAGGGAGAGGGGGGAATCTATTGAACTTAACGACTTGAGGTCTTGGCTAGAGTGTGTCCTCGGACCCGAGGACCAGCGAGCACATTTCGCTCGCCGTGCCCCCTCAACCATTCACCATACATAAGTCGTTTCGGGGTACCTGCCTGACCCCGGCTTTGCCCATTACCTGGCGGGCGCCTTCAATGACGTGTCTGAATCCGCCGGCGAGTCCGGGCTGTCCACCCGAGAGCTGCCCGCCGTCGGTGTTAATCGGGAACGAGCCCTTGTAGGTCGTATCGGTGGACTCGTAGAACGGGCCAATCTCGCCCTTTGGAACGAATCCGGCATCTTCGAGGCTCACGGCCACGAGGATGGTGTATCAATCGTAGAACTCGGCGAACTGCATGTCCCCCGGAGCGTACCCCGCCATGTTGAACGCCCGCTTCGCGCTCGTGGCGACGGGCGTAGTCGTGATCCTGTCGGTCTGCCAGATGTTGGCGTTGGACTGCTCCAGACCGGATCCGAGCAGGTAGGCCGGACGGTTCGGAAGCGCCTTCGCGCGCTCGGGGGTCGTCATTGTCAATGCGGCCGCGCCATCGCACGGCATCACACACTCGAGCAGCCGCAGCGGGTAGTTGACGTACCGGGAGTTCATGACGTCCTGCACGGTCGCCGTCTGTCCGTTGAAGACGGCGTTGGGATTCTCCACAGCGTTGAAGCGCTGGTCTGATGCGACCTTCGCCATCTGTTCCTGCGTGGTGCCGTACTCGTACATGTGACGGTTGTAGATGAGCGCGTACCCGGTGCCCGCGCCGGGGGCCATGCCGTACGGCTCTTCCCACTCGGACCTGACCGACGCGCCACCACCGGGAGGCCCCGACGACCTGGAGTTGCCCATCACTACCAGCACGGTCTCACAGAGTCCCGCGTTGATCGCGCTGGCGGCGACCGTGGTTGCCGTCGCGCCGCTGGCTCCCTGCATCGAGACACCGGTGGCGAAGTTGGGCTTGATGTCGATGTACTCAGCCATCGTGGCGAGCGCGGCTCCGCCATCCGTCACGAGGCCGTCGATGTCCTGCTTGCGCAGTCCGGCATCGTTGATAGCCATCTTGGCAGCCTCAGCGCAAAGGCCATAGAGGGTGCGCCCCTCCAGGAGCCTGCGTGTCGGGACCTCACCGATCCCAACAACTGCCGCCCTTCCTCGTAGAGTCATAGGCCCAACCTCCTCCATAGAAGTTCTGGAATTGTACTATACGACGTTGGATGTCTGTGGAAGCAAAGGGGCAGTGTCATTCTCGATCTCGTCTCAGAAGAGAGACGAAGCCCGCCTGCTCGAAATCCCGGTCGTAGGCTAATGCCTCAGTTATGTTGCGCTCCTCCATGACTAGAAAGCTCGCGCAGTCGGTGAGGCTCCATCTTTGGTCCAGCCTTGAGGCGTATCTTGACAACGCCTCGCTGAATTGAGCCGTGGTTTGCGGAACGACCTCCACATCGGAGTCACTTAGCAGCCCCATCATCATATCCATCGCAACCGTGCGCGCATACTCTCCACCTCTGCTCATGTGATTGAGGAACTCAACCAGAACCATCTCAGTAGTGACCACCATGGACACGTCCAGCGACTCAGTTACATGCACAATGGTAGGGCGCAACTCGTCTCTGCCGGAGGCAAGCGCTATCCAATAGCCTGTATCCGCGAAGACGACATGCATCAGTCTTTCTCTTTTGATGATCCGTACAGGTAGTGTTTGTAGTTCTTCGCACCATCAGTTGGCAGGCTGTCCCAGGCTTCTGGCGGAACGGATTCCCGCAGCTTCTCAGCCATCTTGAGAAGTCTCACGCCAACGGACTCTTCACACGTCGCCTGCTCCTTCTCTGGCCCTTCCGATTCAGTCGCTTGCCTATTCAGCGTATTTGGTTCGCTGATACTCAGAGTCACCTCCTCGCCTTCTTCGAGGTCGAGAGGTTCAAGAGGTGTGAGAACGCCGTTCTCGTATCTGGCCTTTACGTTCGCGTTCATCATAGATCCCTTCTGCGAGTGATTTGGCCTGCGACCATACCTCGATTAAGCAATTTGCACTACGATGATCTTACCAGACGATCCGGTAGCACCTCGGTCCTGACGCAACGCCCCGTAACCGTCCCACAGGCGGTGTGAAAAGAAGAGGGCGGAGAAACTTGGTAAGGTTTCGGTAACTAAGAGAGACCAAAACCAAGAGACTCCGCTAATGTCCAGAGTAAGATTCACACTTCCACAGAGCCTGCCCCGTTGTAGA